>QXYM01000033.1 GCA_009886945.1 Litorivicinus sp. | reverse complement strand
AAAACCAAGTCGTTGGATTCCACCAGGAGGCTGTATCCTATGATTCCGAGGCGTCCTTTTCGATCGCAGTCTCTGTCGACTCTGCAGCAATCTGCGCCCATTCCGGAACAGTCGCGTTGTAGGTTGCACATCCACCTAGCGAAAGGCAGGTCAATAAGACGAATAGTGTTCGCAAGCGCATCATCATTGGTTAATCCTCGTCGTTGTATCCAAAAGTCAGCATAGATCGCGCATTCGAAAAAAACATCCTTTTTGGATGTGATTCGACGTCCGATCGATCACTGAAGCCACACCATTGATCCAAATCCAGCGCGCCGAGAGTCTCCTTTTTAAAAGAGTTTCAGCTGTTTATCGGGCTCTTTGGCTTTTGTAAACGCATCTGCAAAGACTTTGACCAAAACGCCATAACACAATGGCAATATCGCATGTTTCCAACCAAGAGATTGCTCCTTGACCGGAAGATCAAGAGTGAGCATGACACCAATGAGACACCCCAAAACGCCACCATAGAGTGCACCGTGACCAATCGATTGAGCACTAATCGATCGACCTTGATCAACCATAAACGAATAGATCAGAGTGAACAAAATGACAAAAAACAAACCTTTTGGATCAAATAGAATGAGGTTTTCACGACTGACAACAAAGCCATCGGTCAGCACGAATGATATCAATCCACCCACGAGAATGATCCCTGTATATGGACGAATATAGCGACGCTTTTTCATGGCTTGGCTGACTCTTCTTCTTATTTGTTCCACCATACCTGAATGGCAAATCGACTTCATCAATCAGAGAGATCGATCCCTTGTCGAACACCCCATCGTTGGGCAATTCTGCATGCAACTCAGCAATGCCGCATCGACTGGTATACAGTAGAGAAACTATTGGAAACCGACGCGATCACAATGATTCAAGAATGGTTCATTATTTTAATGATACTGAGCGATGGAGACTCGATTTCCTCAGTGAATCATGCCACCGCCGATCAATCACTCAACGTGTTTATGTCACAACGCGAGTGCGAGGCTGCGTTACCTGAATTTGTTTACGCCACCTATCCCGAATTTCGGCCTCAAGCGAACTTACTCAACCACCAAGTCGTCATGAATGGAGTCGCTGACTCTCCCGCCGGTCAACGCGCTGCTACATGGAGATGCACAACCATTTTCACGACGGGGGGTCAGTGACGCCTGCCATCGACGCGGCGAAATCCGCCAGCATCGATTTTCATATTCGTGAATATCAACATTCACCAAACGCAGATTCGTATGGCCTTGAGGCGGTTCAGAAACTTGGACTCCATCCCGAACAGGTATTTAAAACACTCGTTGTCTCAGACGACAACAGTCTATTTGTCGGAATTATTCCTGTATCGAATCAGTTGAATTTGAAATTGATGGCACAGGTGCTCGGCGTCAAAAAAGTCAGAATGGCAGAGAAGCGGAGGGTTGATATCATCACCGGCTATCTCGTCGGTGGAGTCAGCCCGATCGGTCAAAAAAAGCGCCTACCAACAATCATTGACACCACCGCCCAAGGATTTAAAACGATCCACGTCAGCGCAGGCAAACGCGGGTTAGAGATGGAATTAAGTGCCAGTAGTCTTCAACGACTGACTGACGCCGCGTTTGCGCTGATTGCCACCTAGAATCCCCCCCTATCACCAATCAGGTGACGCCGCGAGTTGGCGAACACAACCGAACCCATTTCTTTTTGCTAAACTCCGTGGCACAGTGGCCGCCGCTTTCTTGTGGGGCACATCATGCATCATCAATCACCAAACCAAGTCGTGTTATTAGACGGCGGACTTGGCCAAGAGATCACCCGTCGATCAATTCGCGCCGAACCTCATCCACTTTGGTCCATCATGGTGATGCGAGAAGAGCCGCAAACCGTCGTTGACGTGCATCGAGACTTTCTCATGGCAGGTGCTCGTGTCCTGACACTGAATAATTACGCGGCAACCCCGATACGTTTGGCGAGAGTCGGCATGGAATCTGAACTTGCGCACATCCATCACCACGCCAGTTACTTATTGGACCAAGCCATCGAAAGTAGCGGCATATCGCGATCAACTCTCTCGAAAATGGGCTGTTTACCTCCGCTGGCCGCAAGCTATGTGGCAGATGTAGCCCCAGACTATGACAGTGCGCGCAGCCAATACGAACAACTTATCGAGGTGCAGATCGATCATGTTGATGGATTTTTGGTCGAGACCATGTCGAACCTGACTGAAATGTCTGCTGCGAGAGACGCGCTTGTTGCGGCCAATCAACCAGTCCGTATCGGCATGACGCTCGAGGATGATTGCTCAAATCGCCTCCGTTCTGGCGAGCCGCTGTCGTCCGCAATCGAAATCCTTGCTGACGGCCCACTCGAATCAGTCATGATTAACTGCAGTCAACCAGAACCGATTCCAGAAGCATTAAGTGAAATCGCCAATCTCGGATGTGCGTATGGTGCCTATGCCAACGGATTCAAAACTGTCGCACCACTTCGACCAGGTGGTACCGTGAAAGATCTTGAACATCGTCCCGAGATGAACGCCGAAGCTTACACTGCGCATGCTTTGGAATGGCTTCAGTTAGGCGCGACGATCATTGGTGGTTGTTGTGAAATCACACCCGCACATATCCAGCATTTGCATCAGGCGCTACTCGATCGAAACATTGTA
>QXYM01000032.1:9384-21351 GCA_009886945.1 Litorivicinus sp. | reverse complement strand
GTGAGCCATTTGACATGTTCCAATTTACGGCTGCCCACAAAACCATGCCGATCCCAGCTTGGATTCGGGTGACCAACGTCGAGAACGACCAGTCCTTAGTTGTTCGAGTGAACGATCGTGGACCGTTCAAAGAGGATCGCGTCCTTGATTTATCATGGGCGGCAGCGGAACGCTTGGGGTTTGCCGATCAAGGAACCGCCAAGGTTCGTTATGAAGTCTTGACGGTCCCAACCTCAGATGCAGCCTTGATTGCAAATCCACTCGCGAAGCCAGCTCAGGCGATCTTTCAGGTGACCGCTGTTTCAACAGAGATTCAAGCACAGAAAGTTGCGGAACAAATTCGTCGTGCGGTACCGGAAGACCAGGCTACGGTTCGGGTTGAATCCAATGGCACTGGATTGTTCCGAGTCCAGGTCTTGCCGATCACCGATTTAGGAATTGAGCGTGCGATCTATGAGCAACTGGTTGCTCTGGGTTGGTCGCCGCAGCGACTGATTGCAAAATAAAGAGTGAAAACAAGGAGAGTAGAGTGCGTCTAGTTTGGATCGCCTTGACATGTCTGTTTAGTATGACCAGCGCAGCCAACGTGCCGTTGACCGAGGCGTTGGGCAATGGGCCACCGATCCCGGCCGCCCCTAAACTTCAGGCCTCAGGCTATTTGTTGGTCGATGCCATCAATGGCGAAATCCTCGTAGAACATAATGCAGAAGAACCCTTACCCCCAGCCTCTCTGACCAAAATGATGACGGCTTATATCGCTGAGCGCGAGATTACCGAAGGTCGCATGTCTTTTGATGATCAAGTCCCTGTCAGCGTCAAAGCATGGAAGACTGGCGGTTCGCGGATGTTTATTCGTGAGGGGACTGAGGTTCGATTGGAAGATTTGCTGCGTGGCATCATCATTCAGTCAGGGAATGATGCCAGTGTGGCGGTCGCTGAATATATTGCCGGATCTGAAGACGTGTTTGCCGATGTGATGAATCAAACCGCAATCAGTCTCGGAATGACCAATACACAATTTAAAAACGCCACAGGCCTGCCACAAGAAGGCCATTACACCACGGCGAAAGATTTGAGTATTTTGGCAGCTCGAATCATTCAAGACTTCCCAGATACCTATCCCATCTATGAAGAAAAAAACTTTACCTATAACGGCATTAAGCAGGCGAATAGAAACAGCCTACTGTTCCGAGATCCGACTGTTGATGGTTTAAAAACCGGACATACAGAAGAGGCCGGTTATTGTCTGGTTGCGAGCGCTGAGCGCGATGGCTTTCGTCTGATCTCGGTGGTGATGGGTACAGCCAGTGAAAAAGCGCGAGAACAAGAAACCACCAAATTGCTGCAATATGGCTTTCGTTATTTCAGTGGGAAAACCGTGTTTGCCGCAGGCGAGCCGCTTCCAGAGAGTGCACGCAAAGTATGGTTTGGCGAAATGGAGTCGGTCGATCTGGCTCCGACAGAGCCGTTGTATGTCACGTTGCCACTGGGCCGTGAGTCAGCCATTCAGGCGACCTTGGACGCGCCCGACACCTTGGATGCTCCTTTAGAGGCTGGTGCCGTCGTTGGGACGGTGAAGATTATGCTGGGTGAGCGAGTCCTTGCGGAGTCTCCAGTTGCGGTGGCTGAAGCTGTTCCTGAAGGTGGTCTGTTCAAGCGTTTGATGGACTTCGTGCTGAGACTCTTTGCGTGAGTTGGTGCTGCCTCAATGGATCCTTAATGCCGCTTGATCAGGCGGCGATTTCGCCGATGGATCGTGGATTTTTATTTGGCGATGGGGTTTACGAAGTGATGGCTCGTGTCGACGGTCGAGTCCGTGCCAAATCCTTGCACCAGCAACGTCTTGCTGCGAGCCTCGCATCGATCCAGCTCGATGTCTCTGTTGAGCAGATATTTCACGATGTTGATCGTTTAATTGAGAAAGCGAATCTGGAGTCAGCCAAGATTTACGTGCAGGTCACTCGGGGTGCAGCCGCCGTTCGCGATCATGCATTTCCTGTCGATGTGGCTCCGACTGTCTTTTTGACAATCAGTGAATTCAAAGTGACAACCTACGGAGGCTGTACAGCAATTGTCCGACCAGACATTCGCTGGCGTCGTAATTCGATTAAATCGGTATCACTGCTGGGTAACGTGCTGTTGATGCAAGAAGCGAAAGCATCCGGTGCGCAAGAATCTATTCTGTTTCGGGATGAGTACGTCACTGAAGCCTCCACATCCAATGTCTTTGTGATTCGCGGTACTACGCTTGTGACACCACCATTAAGTGATCTGATACTCCCTGGGATTACCCGGCATTTGGTTCTTGAGATGGCTGAAGCGCTCGGTATTACAGTGATCGAACAGAATGTGCGAGTCGACAGCTTAGCGGATGCAGATGGAATATTTGTCTCCAGCTCAACTCGCGGGTTGATGCCAATCACTGAGCTCAGTCCGGGTGGCACCGTCGGTCATGGACAACTGACAGAGACGTTCTTGGCATTACAATCTGCGTACGACGAGAGACTGCGGCATCATGACTAGTGGTGATCAACCTGAAAAACCCGTCATTGAATTCCCGTGTCATGGCTATCACGTGTCAGTGGTTGCTGATACAGAGGATGGATTTGTCACGATTCTTGAAGAGATCATCGCGCGGCATTGTCAGGGTTATGATGCTGAGGGATTGCGGGTGACGGCCAGCAAAAATGGAAAATATCAGAGCTTTCGGTTCTCGATTACGGCAGAAAGTGAAGAGCAATTAAAAGCGCTACACGCTGATTTCAAAGCAACCGGTCGGGTCCACATGGTGCTCTAATGACCGAGGTGACCATCCTCGATCGCGGGACTGAGCCCTATGCACACACGCATCGGGAAATGCAGGCCACCATCGAACAACTCAAGCAAGGCGAGCGTGCGGAAATCTGGTTGGTGCAGCATCCTCCAGTCTTCACCCAAGGACAAGCGGGAAAAGCTGAGCACATTCTCAATCCGGGTGACATCCCAGTGATCCAATCCGATCGAGGAGGCCAGGTCACCTACCATGGCCCTGGTCAAGTGATTCTGTATACATTGATCCCGTTGAAGCATTTTGCCTTGAACGTGCGTTCGCTGGTGACGCTCCTTGAGAACCTGGTGATTCATCGATTACACCGAGATGGCGTTTCAGCTTGCGCGCGTACTGATGCGCCTGGCGTTTACGTCGATCATCAAAAGATTGCCAGTTTGGGTCTACGAATCCGGCATGGCGTGTCCTACCATGGATTAGCCGTTAACGTATCGATGGATCTCGAGCCATTTTCACGTATCAATCCCTGCGGATACGAAGGTCTTCAGGTCACACAGTGGTCTGATTGGGTTCAAGAGGCGTCGCCGGCGCAAGTGGCTGATGAGTTGAGTCGAGACTTCAAGGATCAGTTGCTTGATCTAGCGCGTCATCGGGTGGCCAGCGAGACCCAGTAAAATATCTTTGAGAATGGACCAAGCAGGTTCTTGAGTGGCGCCTTTGATGGTTCGATCTGCATCATGACAGAGCGTGAGTAGTTTGCGAAGTTGGATCAGACTCAGACGATTCACTGCACCACGGACTAGGCCTTCACGTGAGCGCCAGATCCGGAGCGAACTGATCGCCTGGTTCACCGGCTCGCCTTGATCCATTCGATAGCGAATCTGCAACAAAAGGTCGAGCTCACGAGAGATGGCCCATAATGCGGTCATCGCTTCGACGCCCTCGGCCTTGAGCAAATCGGTCATTCGGTTCAGTGCCACCAGATCGGCTTTTAAGGCGAGATCCACCAGGTCATAAACGGTGTGCCGCGCGCTTTGAGTGAGCACATCGAGCACTTGCTCCAATGAGAGAACTGGCCCCTGGATTAAGTCCGGTTGAATCAGTTTAAGTCTTTCGATGACTTGTCCGGCCGCTAAGAGGTTACCCTCGGTATGCACTTGAACCGCAGATTTTGCCTCTGCGTCCATCATGATTTGATGTGATTTGAGTTCTCGCTCAAGCCATTGGCCGAATTGATAGGAGGGAATCGAAGCAGCATCAACGACCCCAGTTGATCGATCCAGTGTTTGATACCAGCTTGCTGAAGTTTCAGTTTTGGTGAGCTTCGGTCCACTGATCAACAGCCGTTTGTCCTCGGGTGGGTTTTGCATCCACTGATCCACTGCTTCTCGGAGTGACTTATCGAGTGTGGTCTTGCTTAGGCGCAATTCAACAAGCGTTTTGTCTGCAAACAGCGACAGTGCATCTAATTCACTGAGAACTCGCTGCGCAATCTCGGGTTCTGTTTGGTCAAGCACCAACCGTTCGGTAAATCCTTGATCCTTTCCAGCCGTTCTCCACAGATCACCAATCCTCGTGATAAAAAATGCTTCATCACCGATCAGTGCAGCGACCTGAGGTAATGCGGAACGCCATTGATGGCCATCAAATTCAGCAGCTTTGATGGCCATGATTTAGTTGGCCTGCGAGGATTGGGTTTGCTTTAGCGCTTGTTCGTAGCGCACGCGGATCGAGGGGACAATCTGGCGCAGTAGATCACTCTCGAGACTGCGCTTTAATTGCTCAACCCGCTGATCTTCCGCTGACGTGTCTGCGCCACCATCGACGTAGATGAGTGTTGCACGAACAGTGGTTTCTGGGATGAGAAGAATCAGATCATCACCGGTGAGGCTGTAACTCATCTGCAGAGCAAGCTCTGTTTGATCACCGCCTGACACAGGGCCAAGTACTCGGCTTGAGAGCGTCGGCAGAGTCACTTTGAGTAACGGTGCTGAACCGCTAGTGACAACATCCGTGCCTTGATCGTTGAGTTGACGCGTGATGTTTTGCACGATCGGTGAATAGGGATCTGATGTCTGGATCCGCAATCTGTCGGGAAGCTGCCCTTGGGGTGTCCCTGTCCCACGTAACCGGAACCCACATCCGCTGAGGAGGCCAGCTGCTGTGAGCGTTAACAATGCACGTCGGTTGATCATACTGGTGCCACCACTAAATTGACGAGTTTTTGAGGAACAACAATCGCTTTCTTTTCGACCATCCCTTCGAGGAACTTCGCGACTTGTGGTTCGTCCCGAGCCATGGTCAGAATAGTTGCCTGATCTGCATCACTCGGGACCTCGATGCGACCACGGAGTTTTCCATTGACCTGAACCACCAACGTCAGTGTATTCCGAGTTAAAGCATCTTCGCGAACTTTTGGCCAAGGAACGTCCATCAAGGAGTTCTGATGACCAAGACCCGACCACAGATGTTCGGTGATATGCGGTGTGATTGGTGACAATAAAATGACAATGGCTTCGACGGCTTCCGAACGCACTGCCCGATCAGCATCACTTGTGGCATCGAATTTCATGACGCTATTGGTCAGTTCCATGATGGAGGCAATTGCTGTGTTGAAATGATATCGTCGGCCGATGTCATCAGAGACTTTGGCGATCGTTTCGTGAAGCTTTCGATACACATCACGAGCCTCGTCTGACAAACCGTCAAGATCAACCGGTTCGTTTGAGACGTGGTGACCCTGGTTGAGATGTTCGGTCACTAAGGTGTGAATCCGTTTTAAGAACCGATGCGCGCCGGCCACACCATCATCGGACCATTCCAACGAGAGCTCAGGGGGTGCGGCAAACATCGTAAACAGGCGAACCGTATCGGCTCCGTATTGATCGATCAGCTCTTGTGGATCAACGGTATTGCCCTTGGATTTGGACATTTTCGACCCGTCTTTTAAAACCATTCCTTGAGTGAGCAATTTCTTAAAGGGTTCGTCGCTGTTGACTAAACCAAGGTCACGCAAGACTTTATGGAAAAACCGTGCGTATAAGAGATGTAAAATCGCATGTTCAATTCCACCAATATACAAATCGACCGGTAGCCAGTGGTTGGCATGGGCATCGAGCATGGCGTCATCGGAGAACGCGCTAGCAAAGCGCGCATAGTACCAACTGGATTCCATGAAGGTATCAAAGGTATCCGTCTCTCGTTTTGCTGGGCGTCCGGTGTCGGGATCAATGGTCTCAACAAAATCACTGCGTGTGGCGAGTGGGCTTCCAGCGCCATCGACGACGACATCTTCCGGTAAGGTCACCGGTAAATCTTCGTCGCGGACGGTCTTCAATCCTTCGTCGGTATGGATCACCGGAATGGGGCAGCCCCAATAGCGTTGACGGCCCACTCCCCAATCACGAAGCCGATAATTGGTTGTGACACGTCCGATTCCCATGTCTTCGAGCGCCTCAGCAACAGCGTTAAAGGCATCAGCGAAGGGTAGGCCATCAAACCGTCCCGAGTGGATGGTGACGCCGGTTTTCTCACACCATGCTTTTTCACTGAGATCGTATTCTGGATCATCATGCAGTGGCTGAATGACAGGTTTGATTGGAAGTCCGTATTGCGTGGCAAATTCCCAATCCCGTTGGTCGTGCCCAGGAACGGCCATGACAGCCCCTGAGCCATACTCCATCAACACAAAGTTGGCGATCCAAATTGGAATCTCTTCACCGGTGAATGGGTGAATGACGAACTGCCCAGTGGCCATGCCGCGCTTGGGTGCTTGTGCAAGATCGGCTTCAGCGACCGACATGTGCGCACACTCTTCGATAAAGGCCTGAATCTCGGAATTCGATGCAGCGGCTTGCGTGGCGATCGGATGTTGTGCAGCGACAGCCACATAGGTAATGCCCATGATGGTGTCCGGTCGGGTGGTATAGACCTCCAGACGCTCCTCAGATCCTTTGCGCTCAAAACTAAACTCAACCCCTTGGCTTCGACCAATCCAGTTCTTCTGCATCGTTTTGACTTGCTCAGGCCAGTCAACAGCGTCCAAATCATCCAACAACTCATCCGCATAATCGGTGATGCGAATAAACCATTGATCGATTTCACGTTGTTCGACAAGTGCCCCCGAGCGCCAACCGCGACCATCGATGACTTGCTCGTTGGCAAGGACGGTTTGATCGACAGGGTCCCAGTTGACTCGAGCTTTTTTTCGATAGGCCAACCCTTTGTCGACCATTCGTGTAAACAGCCACTGCTCCCAGCGATAATAATCCGGTGTGCAGGTTGCCAGTTCGCGATCCCAGTCGTAACCAAAGCCCAGGCGCTTCAATTGGCTGCGCATGTGATCAATATTGTCGTAGGTCCAGGCGGCCGGTGGTCGCTGGTTTTTAATGGCTGCGTTTTCGGCAGGCATCCCAAAGGCATCCCAACCCATGGGTTGCAGTACGTTATACCCCTTCATGGTCATGAATCGACTGATGACATCACCGATGGTGTAATTCCGGACATGCCCCATGTGCAACTTGCCAGACGGATAGGGGAACATGCAGAGACAGTAGAATTTTGGTTGATCAGGATCTTCGATCGTTTTGAATGTCTGTTCTGAGTCCCAGTACTGCTGGATTTCCGGTTCAATAACCTGAGGTTGGTAATCGCGCTCCATGAGCTCTAGATAGTCCTTGAGGTGAAAAGGCTAAAGGATAGCGTTTCGTCCTGTCGACTGTAAGGCGTTTTGTGAAAAAACTGCCCTATTTCGGCATTGACGCCTCGTTTCGCCGAGTGAGGGTCAAGATGAGGATCAGTAGGATAATGAGCGGTGCTTCCCCAGCTTGAGAGTAGGGCGTCACGGTGCGCGCGGGGATGACTGTGTGCGTGAGCAGGGCCGGCTCAAATCTGGGCAATACTTTGTCAACCTGTCCGCGTGCATTGATAAAAGCTGTCAGCCCATCATTGGTTGCGCGAACCACGGGCTTGCCAAGTTCTCTCGCGCGAATTTGAGCAATTTGAAGGTGTTGATCTGGCCCGAGGGAGTCGCCAAACCAGGTGTCATTAGAGACTGTCAAAATCACATTGGCGTCGGCGGCAAGCTCGCGCGTTTGTCCTGTGTAGGCAATTTCATAACAAATGAGCGGTGCGAACCGCAGTGGTCCATGCGTCAGTAAGTCGCGTTCAGGCCCAGCAACAATTGCCGACATTGGTAGATCAAAAAAGGCAATGAGTCCACGCAGTAATGATTCGAGTGGGACATATTCACCAAAGGGAACCAGTCGTGTTTTATCGTAACTGCCTTGCCCAATCCCGAGCGTCATTAAGCGGTTAGTATATCGACCCTGAGTTTGGCCAAGAACGCCGGTGATGAGGGTTTGTTCGTTCGATTGCAATAAAAGATCCAGGTCAGGGAGTGTCGGATTGACCTGTGACTCAGTCATCGGAAGAGCGGTCTCCGGCCAGATGATGATGGCAACATCGCCTGGTAGTCCCTGGGTGACATGGCGGTTCACAATCTGACTCCGAAATTCAGGCTTCCATTTCTCCGATTGCCGGATGACAGGCTGCCAGAGCGCGATTTGCGTCGCCTTGCTTGAGTCATCGCTCGGTTCAAACTGCGCGTCTAGAGCGAAACCTGTCGATAGAATCACGATAGGGAGTAATAACGGAGTCGCTTGCCGCTGGATCACACTCGCTAACAGTCCGCCAGCAGTTAGAGCGATCAGCGCACTTGTGCCGAAGACTCCTATCCATGACAAATAGCCTTCGAAGGGGGTATCAAGTGCGGTATAGCCGAACAACAGCCAAGGAAACCCCGTCAAAAACCAACTTCTGAATGCTTCCATTGTGACCCAGCACGCGGTGAGTAAGCAGGCTTGACCCAGTGTGGTGGACCAACGCTTCGACCAACTGGCATAACCCAAGGATGCAAGCCCCGGAAATACGGCAAGCCCTGAGGCAAAGAGGGAGGTCATGGCAAACGCCAAGGGTATTGAGGCGCCACCGTGCTCTGTCATGCTCACCGATACCCAGGAAACACCTGATCCGAAAAAGCCAAGGCCATAGATCCATCCGATCAGAAACCCAGGGTGTTTGATGGTCAACCACATCCAGAGTGCAAGGCTGATGAGACCTGCCCACCACAGATTGAACGGAGAAAAGGCGAGGGTGCCTAGGATGCCGGCACCGAGCGCAAGGAGGGACTTAACCCGAATGTTGGGACCCATGCGGCCGGACTTCGAGTAAGCGGATGCGGCGACTGTCTGCGTTTAAGACGACAAAGTCCAGGTGCCCAAGGGTTGTTGTTTCCCCGCGCGCGGGTAAATGTCCAAACGCATGGGTGACGAGACCGCCGATGGTATCGAATTCATCATCTGAGAACTGGGTACCGAATTCTTCATTGAAGTCTTCGATTTCAGTCATGGCTTTGACCAGGCTGGCTCCATTGGCTTGATGTCGGATGTTTAGATCTTCCTCATGATCATGTTCATCCTCAATCTCACCCACAATCTGCTCAAGCACATCCTCAATCGTCACTAGGCCTGCGACATCACCATATTCATCAATGACGACAGCCATGTGTGCTCGGTTGTCGCGAAATTCTTTCAGTAATTGATCGAGCCGTTTGCTCTCAGGAACTCGTCGAACTGGTCGAGCCACTTCTTTGATTTCGAATCGCTCGAGATCTTGACTAATTAAAAAGGATAACAAGTCTTTCGCCAATAAGATCCCGATCACTTCGCTTGGCTGCTCGCCGAGGACTGGGAATCGGGAGTGCGCAGATTCGATAATCCGAGGCAGGAATTCTTCGGGCCGTTCATCCGCTCGAATCGCGATCATCTGCGTTCGGGGAATCATCACTTCCCGAACTTGCATGTCGCTGACGGCCAGTGCACCTTCGAGAATGGCTAAGGTTTCTTGGTTGAATAAGCCACGTTCTTTTGCATCGCGCAGCTCGTCAATCAGCTCGGGTTTATTTTCAGCTTCACCAGAGATGACGCTGGCCAAACGATTGAACCAGGATCGTGAATCCTGGTTCTCGGGACTTCGTCCGTCGTTCATGTGTCTTTCAGTTCCTGACTCAGATAGGGGTTAGGATAGCCGAGATTGTTCAGAATGCCGATTTCTTTAGCTTCCATGGCTTCGGCATTCTGATCGTTGTCATGGTCATAGCCTAACAAATGAAAACATCCGTGAATCACCATGTGGGCAAGATGATGCTCAATCGATTTGCTCTGTTCCTTTGCTTCGCGGACAACGACAGGCCAACAAATGGCAATATCTCCCAATAAGACGGGTCCTTCGGGGATGGTGATCTCGGCAGGAAATGACAACACATTGGTCGGATTGTCTTTGCCTCGATAGGTGCGGTTTAGTGTTTGACTTTCATTGGCATCGACAACACGAATCGCGACTTCAATGTCGCTTTGTCGCTCTGCTTTCAACAGGGTTTCGCACCAATGGATCACTGTATCAGGAGCAACAGGACAATGGCCTGTTGCATCATCGAACTCAATGATCATCTTGCGCCCGGTCATAGGCATCAACGATTCGCCCAACCAACGGATGTCGAACCACATCTTTGTAATTAAATCGAGTCATCGAGATACCGCGTACCGAATCCAGGACGCGACAGGCATGGGTGAGGCCTGAGTCGGATTTTCTTGGGAGATCGATTTGGCTCGGATCACCAGTGATGACTGCTGTGGATCCAAACCCTAATCGCGTCAAGAACATTTTCATTTGTTCTCGGGTCGTGTTTTGACTTTCATCCAAGATAATAAAACTGTGGTTAAGGGTTCGGCCGCGCATGTAGGCCAAAGGCGCAATCTCAATGACTTGACGCTCGAGTAGTTTGGTCACTTTATCGAATCCGAGCATTTCATAGAGTGCGTCGTACAGCGGTCGGAGATAAGGATCAATTTTCTGTGCAAGATCGCCTGGTAAAAAGCCAAGGCGTTCACCTGCCTCAACAGCAGGTCGCACGAGGATGATACGTTCCACCTGATCACGACGCAGAGCATCGACTGCGCAGGCGACAGCCAGCCAGGTCTTTCCGGTGCCAGCAGGGCCAATTCCGAAATTCACATCATGGGCGGCGATGGCGTTGATGTACCCCAGTTGGTTTTGTCCACGAGGTTTAATTTTGAGCTTTGGGGTATCAATCACAACCAAAGCCTGCGCATCTTCTTGGTAGGTCGAGGCTTCTTGCAGATGTAAATGGACGGTGTCATCGGTCAGTTCGGAATCGCGTGTCTCTCGGTACAACTGATCCAGTAAACGGACGCAGGCTTTTGTCGCATCGCCTTCGCCTTCGATTTCAAACTGATTACCCCGATTTCTAATCGTCACTGGTAAGCGAGATTCAATCAGTCGCAGGTGGGTGTCTTGTCGTCCGCAAAGCGACGCCAGTCGCCGTGCATCATTTGGTTCTAGGACAAATTGTCGAACATCCACTACCAAGGAGCCTTTGAGGTGATCTGGCCTCGTAATGAGTTGGAGTAGGCCTCAACGATTTCACATTCCACAAAACGTCCGATCAGGTCCGATTGATCGGAACGGAAATTCACCACCCGATTGTTTTCGGTTCGACCAGACAGTTCACCGGGGTCTTTCTTGGAGGGCCCTGTCACCAAAACCGACTGGGTAGTTCCAACCATTGCCCGGCTAATCGCCTGCGCATTCTGTGAGATTCGCGCCTGAAGGGCCGCGAGACGTGCTTTTTTAGTTGCCTGGTCAGTATCATCAGTCAAGTCAGAGGCGGGTGTGCCCGGGCGTGCTGAGTAAATGAAGCTGAAACTGACGTCAAAGCCGACTGACTCAATCAACTCCATCGTCTTTTCGAAATCTTGGTCAGTTTCGCCGGGGAAGCCGATGATGAAATCAGACGACAGACTGATTCCTGGGCGCGCTTCTTTGATTTTTCGCATTTTAGCTTTGTATTCAAGCGCGGTATGGCCACGCTTCATCGCGGCTAAAATTCGATCAGATCCTGACTGAACAGGGAGGTGGAGATGACTCACAAGCTTCGGCACGTCTCTGAAACAATCGATTAATGCATCTGAAAATTCAACAGGGTGGCTGGTGGTAAAACGAATCCGCTCCACCTCCGGAATTTCGGCAATGATGCGAATCAGATCGGCGAGATCAGCGATGTCGTCGCCCTCAGCCTCACCGCGGTAGGCGTTGACGTTTTGTCCCAGTAAATGGATTTC
>QXYM01000032.1:0-9374 GCA_009886945.1 Litorivicinus sp. | reverse complement strand
CGAGCCCCTTGGTCGACGTTCGCAAGGACTTCTTGCAACACGTGATCGAGTGGTCGACTGATTTCTTCGCCACGAGTGTATGGGACGACACAAAACGTGCAGTACTTGCTACAGCCTTCCATGATGCTGACATAGGCACTTGGTCCTTCAAGCTTTGGTTCGGGTAATCGATCAAATTTCTCAATTTCCGGAAAGCTGATATCGACTTGGGCGTCACCACTATTCCTTCGAGCTTCCAGCATATCGGGAAGACGATGCAGGGTTTGAGGTCCGAAAACTAAATCAACAAAGGGTGCGCGTTGCCGAATGGCATCACCTTCTTGTGAGGCAACACAACCGCCGACGCCAATAATCAGATTTGGGTTTGACTCTTTCAGCGCTTTGTATCGACCAAGCTCTGAGAACACCTTTTCTTGAGCTTTCTCGCGAATCGAGCACGTGTTAATTAGGATGACTTCAGCATCATTCGGGGTCTCTGTGATAGTCAACTCATGGCTGTCTTTCAATAGATCAGCCATGCGATCCGAATCGTATTCGTTCATCTGACACCCGTGGGTCTTGATGAAGAGTTTTGCGGTCATCCCATCTCCTCGTGTGTGGGCGCGCGAGTATAGTCCGAAGTGTTTGAAATTGCACGAGTGTTCTTGACGAGAGAGGCAAACATAGACAGACTACGCGCCCCGTAATCGAGGATCACGATGGCTAAAACACCCGACCCCACTTTCCGTGTTCAGTTTGTCAGCCAAGACAAGGTGTTCGAGGTCTTTGCGAAACAGATTTATTCCAGCGATCTCTACGGGTTCATCGAAGTGGAAGAGTTTGTCTTTGGTGAGCGAAGCGGCCTACTTGTCGATCCATCTGAAGAAAAACTGAAAGCTGAGTTTCAAGGTGTGAAACGGAGCTATATTCCGATGCATGCCGTGATTCGGATCGACGAAGTCGAAGACACAGGCCCAGCAAGGATCAGGGATAGTAAGACCGGGACGGTGACACCACTGTCGATGGTTCCACCACCTAGAGCCCCGCGAGACGCCGATTAATCTGGATCTCATCCAGGAGAATGCGCGCTGATTCCATCAAGCTTGCATCACTACTGACATCATCTTCTTTGGCGGCAGCCTCTAATTCACTGATACTTTGGGCCGTTTCCAGTCCAAGGCTTTCTCGTCGCATGTTTTCGATATCAAGTAACGCCTGGTTATTCGCTTCACGTTCTTGAATTCGCGTTTCCAGATGTAAAGAGATCCCAGTTTCACCACTCAACTCAAGCGCCCGCTCGGTCCGTTTCAACAGCGCTTTAAAATCAGGGTCTGTCGCAATCCGCGCCTGATGTCGGTCGATCAACTGAGCCAAGCGTGCTTGCGGAGTATCGATTGGACGATATCTGAGTGAGCGAATCTGATCCCAAGGCAACGCCGTATCTAAGGCACTCTCCCCAATTTCTGTGGGGTCAAATGCTGATGGAAACTGGATGTCAGGGATCACGCCTTGATGCTGCGTGGATTGTCCGGAAATCCGATAAAATTTGGCAATGGTTAATTTCAATTGGCCTTCGTTTACAGGCAATAATGCCTGTACCGTTCCTTTACCAAAGGTCTGTGACCCAATCACCAGTCCACGGCCATAGTCTTGCACCGCGCCGGCAAAAATTTCACTGGCAGAAGCGCTTAATCGGTTAACCAAAACCGACATCGGACCCTCCCAAGAAATACTTGGATCTCGGTCGCCTCGGACATCGGTTCGACCACCAGCACTTTGAATTTGAACAACGGGTCCGCGTGGAATGAATAGACCAAAGAGTTCATAAGCTTCTTGGAGTGAGCCGCCTCCATTGTTTCGTAAATCAACGACCACGCCCTCGATCTCTTGCTCGCTGAGCTCTTCAAGTAATTGCTTCACATCACGTGTGGTGCTTCGATAGTTAGGGTCACCGGCTTGTTTCGCGGTGAAGTCGGAATAAAACGTGGGAATAGTGATAATGCCAATCTTTTCACCATTTGGGCCGGCTTCAACCACTTCACTCTTGGCAGATTGCTCTTCCAACTGCACGCGATCGCGGATCAATACAATTTCACGATGTGGCGCATCGTCTCCAGCTTGGACCTCCAGGCGGATTTGTGACCCCTTGGGTCCACGAATCTTTTGAACCACTTCGTCAAGACGCCAACCGACGACATCCTCAAAGGGTGCAGACCCTTGAGCAACGCTCAGGATCCGATCTGCAGGTTGTAAGCGGCCATCCATCTCAGCGGGTCCGCCAGGGATTAAATTCACCACTTTGGTGAACTCATCTTCGGATTGAAGGACTGCCCCAATACCTTGCAGCGAGAGTGACATATTAATGTTGAAGGTCTCGCTGTCAGCCGGGGGTAGATAAGAGGTGTGTGGGTCATACGCACTGGCATAAGCGTTGATCACCCCTGCAAAAATATCGTCAGGACGGGTTTGTTCGATTCGATTTTTTTGGCTTTTGTAGCGTCGGATGAGTGCTTGATACGTCTCTTCTTCGGAGCGATCCGCCAAGAGCAGGCTGATCGCCTGATTTTCCAGTTGTCGACGCCAGAGATCTTGTAATTCGGTGCGATCACCGACCCATGGAGTTTCATCGTCACGGATTCGTAATTCTTCTTGGTCGGTCAAATCAATGGATCCCACGCCTTGATTGAGAGTCTCTAACCAGAAGTCGAGGCGCTCTTCAGATCGTGTCAGCGAGAGCCCATAGAGTGCATAGACGGCATCAAGATTCCCGAGCTCAATTTGCTCAGGAAGGGCGGTGATTGTGGCGCGATCAATATCCTGTTGAGTCAGCAGTGATCGCGAGGGATCGATCGCTTTCAAAATCAATTGTCCGACCATCGGTTTGCGTTCTGCAAACAACACATCCGATGCTAAATGCCGGCGTTCAAGCTCACGCGTGATGATTTGCGCAAGAGCACTGTCCTCTTGGGTCGGCTCGATGGTGAGTGCCTGAGCCGTGATGGCGCACCCCAGCACCGACGGCATTAGGATGGCATTGACCACAATTTTGCGTACCAAACTTCTCATGAGCACCTTGTGTCTGACCCTATTGAACCTTAATTATCCTGTTATGCTTCCTCACACCTTAGAACGCAACCCCTGGAGAGACAACTTGGATTTCAATTGCGCCTCACCTTTTATCGGTCGGTTGGTGACATTTCTCGATCAATCACCCACGCCTTGGCATGCGGTTGATCAGGTATCAAGTCGCTTAGAGCATGCTGGATTCGTTCGTCTCGATGAGCGTGCAGCTTGGACTCTGGAGGCAGGAGCGACTTATTTTGTGGTTCGCTCGGATGGCGCATTGATTGCGTGGAGGCAGCCAACGGAGGTGGTCGGGTGGACCATTTTTGGTGCACATACCGACAGCCCGAATTTGCGGGTTCGTCCGGAACCGGTGATGAAAAAACACGGCTATTTCCAGTTGGGTCTTGAGGTTTATGGTGGGGTTTTACTGTCCACTTGGTTTGATCGTGACTTATCTCTGGCTGGACGAGTAGCGATAGCCAATGAGGGAGCTGTTTTGACTGAGCTGGTCGATTTTAAGCGTCCAGTTGGTTTGATTCCGAATCTCGCCATTCATCTCGATCGCGAAGCCAACGGTAGCCGGAAGATCAATCCACATGAGGAATTACCGATGATTCTCTCGCGGGCTGAGACAGATGCTGAATTGGATTTCAAGGACCTGTTGGCACGTGAATTGGACCGCTCAGCGGATGATATTTCTGCATTCGAGCTTTGCGCCTATCCAGTCGAAGCGGCGCAGGTGGTTGGTTTGAATCAGGAGTTTTTAACCAGCGCACGGCTCGATAATTTGCTGAGCTGTTTCATCGCGACTGAGGCGTTGCTCAATAACGAAGATGCTGAAGGAGTCATGGTTGTTTTGAATGATCATGAGGAGATCGGGAGTGTCTCGACTGGTGGAGCCGATGGTCCATTTTTGGAGTCGGTGTTGCGTCGGGCAACCATTGATGCAGATTTTGAACGCGTCCGTGTGAATAGCTTGATGGTCTCGATTGATAACGCCCATGGCGTGCATCCGAACTACGCGTCAAAACATGATGAAGGTCATCGGCCACTGTTAAACGAAGGGCCTGTAGTGAAGGTTAATGCGAATCATCGTTATGCCACCACAGCCATCACGCAAAGTGTGATCGAACAGGCTGCTGAACGCGCTGATGTCCCACTTCAATACTTTTCGAGCCGTGCCGATCTCGGTTGTGGTAGCACAATCGGGCCAATCACGGCTGGCCGATTAGGGATCGACACCATCGATCTTGGCTGCCCTCAATTGGCGATGCACTCGGCTCGCGAGACCTGCGGCACGAAAGATCCGGAATTGATGCTGCAACTTTTGACACAACTGACACAGAGAGATTTGATTTAATGTCATTGCTACCTACTGATCACCCTAAAGTCCCGAGTCCGAAGCTTGGTGTTCTTCTGATTAATCTCGGTACGCCCGATGCACTCGATTATTGGTCGATGCGGCGGTATTTGGGTGAATTTCTGAGTGACAAAAGGGTCGTTGAACTGCCGAAGATTCTTTGGCAACTGATCTTGCAAGGGCCGATCCTCACGTTTCGACCGAAGAAATCGGCGGCGGCATATCGGCAAATTTGGAATAACGAGCGAGATGAGTCGCCGTTAAGAACCATCACGCGCGAGCAATCAGAAAAGTTACAAGAGCGCTTTGGTGATGCTGTTCGCGTTGAGTTTGCAATGCGCTATGGCAATCCATCGATTCCCTCTTTGATCAGCCAAATGTTTGATGAGGGCTGTTGGAAAATCCTGTGTATTCCGATGTATCCGCAATATGCATCCAGTACCACTGGATCTGTCGTCGATAAAATTGGTGATACCCTGAAAGCGATGCGTTGGCAGCCAACCATTCGTGTGTCTCCTCCGTTTTATGACGACCCTGAATACATCCGAATTCTTGCTCGGTCGGTTCAGACTCAGATTGATGCCTTGGATGAAAAGCCTGATGTCTTGGTGGCGAGTTTCCATGGAGTGCCCAAAGAGTATTTGTTAAAAGGCGATCCTTATCACTGCCAATGCCAGAAAACGGGGCGATTACTCCGTGAAGCGCTCGGTTGGCCTGAAGAAAAATTCAAGGTGGCATTCCAATCTCGGTTTGGTCCAAAAGAGTGGTTGAAGCCCTATGCTGATGAGCTAATCGAAGACTTGGGTCATCAGGGCGTCAAGCGGGTCGCTGTGGTGAGTCCGGCATTCTTCTCAGACTGTGTGGAGACGCTCGAAGAAATCGCGATCGGTTTGGATGAGACCTTCCAGGAGGCCGGTGGTGAGAAATTAGTTGCGCTCGACTGTCTCAATGCCTCCGAGGATGGCATGTCAGTGCTTGAATATTTGGCGCGGCGAGAATTGAAAGGATGGCTTGATTGAGCCATCCGGAGTCGTCCGATTTTGCGGTAGCGCTTCGCGATTCATCCCCAGTGTTGTTTGGTTATCTTCCGTTGGGGATGGCCTTTGGGGTGTTGTTTCAAAGTCTCGGATACCACTGGCTGTTTGCGCCTTTGGCTGGGATCGTGATTTATGCTGGGTCGGCGCAATTTATGGCAGTTGGTCTGTTAGCGGCCGGTGTTTCCTACGCTGAAGCATTGATCGCCACATTGCTGTTGAACTCGCGACACATTTTTTATGGGTTATCGGTGCTGGATCGTTATCCAAAGCGCGGAGTGTTGCGCTGGTATTTAATTTTTGGATTAACCGATGAGACCTACTCACTGGTGACGGCAAAGACTCCCGAGCGTCAAGACAGTGGTCGCTATTACTTCTATCTGACGGCTCTCAATCAGTGTTATTGGGTGGCAGGTTGCGCGCTGGGTTCGAGTTTGCAATCCATGGTGGAGTTTGATTCGCGCGGTTTTGAATTTGCATTAGTTGCGTTGTTTTTGGTGCTGTTGATCGAGCAAATCAGGGCCATGAATGAACGTTGGCTATTGATGATCGCGGTGATGTCTTCGGTGATCGCCTATGGCCTCGTTCCCAATCAATTTCTGTTGGTGGCGATTGGGATGTGCTTACTGGTGCTTTTCTGGCGCTGGAGTCGGGTGAGTAGCCATGGATAACCAATACGTACTGATGATCTTTGGGGTGATGGCCTTTGCAACCTTTGTCACTCGAGCATTCCCTTTCATCGCCTTCTCACGATCGCATGATCATCCCATGCTTGGGTATTTTGGCCGTTATCTCCCACCAATGATCATGGTTGTTTTGGTGTGCTTCGGTTTGACGGGGTTAGAGATTGAAACCGGTGGTCGGTTGGCCAATGCGACGCTTGCATTCGCTGCTGTCACGATTGTCCAGCTAGTGGGACGAAATACCTTGGTGAGTATTTTAGTCGGCACCGGTCTCTATGTGTTTGGAATCCAAGGATTGGACCTCTAAATCAGTCTTTCTTTGTCGTTCTGTTCAGGTGTTCTTCAATCTCCTCCCAAAGCAGGAGATCTTTCAGTAATTGTTCTCGCGTGACATCATGATCGGCACAGGCTTCGAGGATTGCTTGTCGGATCGCCTCAACCCGTTCGCTGTAAATATGCTGTTGATTGTCTGTCATGTCGGTCATTCCAAAAGACGAAAGTTGACATAGTTATGATGACATTTTGATGTCAGTGCAACCGAATTCGTCCTGATGCACGGAGTGGGCTGGAATCAGACAGGACTGCAGTCATTTCAGGTGTACCCCTCCTGATTGCTCGTCGCTCAATCATTGAAATGTGAACAAGAACTTGTTGTTAAGATGCGGACTGTGATTTCGCGTTTTGGATATGGACTGAAATGATCGACCCTGTTACTCCATCAATTTTAATGTCTGTACAGTCAGGAATTGAAGTGTTCGCTGTGATCGCCTTTGCGCTATCGGGATTGGCCGCTGGATTGCGAGTGGGCATGGATTTTGTGGGTATCTGTTTTGTTGCCGGTGTTTCTGCATTTGGTGGAGGCACACTGCGTGATGTATTACTCGATCGCCGACCATTTTTTTGGGTAGAGCAGGATCATCTTCTGTGGTTGGTGATTATCTTATGCCTCTTGGCCTCCATTTTTGTGAGGCGATCGCATGCGGAATTAACAGAGAAATGGATTCAGGTCCCGGATGCAATCGGTCTCGGACTGTTTGCGGCGCTTGGTACTCAAATTGCGTTAATCGAAGGCGCTTCGATTATCGTGGCGGTTTTGATGGGTGTGATCTCGAGTACATTGGGCGGAGTCTTGAGAGACATTCTGTGTAACGTGGTCCCAAAAGCGTTTTCAGATCATCAGCCCTATATTGCCCTCGCTGTATTGGGATCTATTGTGCTCGTTGGGTTGGATCGATTGGACGTCACCCCTTGGATTTCTTTGGTGGTGGCCGTTGTGATTACCACAGTCACCCGCTTAATCGTGCTTGCGTTGAATGTGTCGATTCCCGCTTGGCGAGCGTAGCGCCATCGCTTAACAGGACACACAAAAACAGATTCTTTCGGCAGACTGATGGAGGCTTTCAGTTCTTACTGTCTTCCGGGTTTGATGCAGCTCAACAGGTTTTAGGTTCATCAAGAATAAATGCGTTGTCGATGAGACGAACACGTGGTGTGATAACCATGGAGCGACCATGCCGCTGTGCATCTTCCTAGGGTAGAAGACCAAGGTGCGTCTCACCCTAGTCTTCTTTTAGGTGACTGGTGCTTCAGTCGATCTGATAGAGTGCAACCGTGCCAGTCATTTCAAAGGCAATCGCCAACAGAGGCTTTCCGGTTGGGCTGTCCTTGGCTGCGATGAATTCGAGGCCTTCTGGTGAGTTGTGGTTTGCTGAGGGCATCATGTAGCCGACCAAATGAGGGTCAGAAGGTAGCGTGATGTCGTAAGCAAAAATTGCATTATTGCGTTCCATCCCGATGAAAGCATAGGTGCGACCATCAATTGTTCCCAGTGCCAGAGCTTCAGGTTCAGGTCCTTTATCGTCTGATCGATCATCTTTTTCATCAGCGCCGCCGTTGGCATTGAAGACGTCGGGAGATCGTTTTGCGATGAGGTGTTCAAATGCATTTCCGCTATCAAACACCAGAGAGCCGTCCTGCGACCAGATTGAGAATGAACGCCCACCATAGGCATAAATGAGGTCATGATCTCCGTCGCCATCGGTATCGCCCATGGTGGTGGTTGTTTTCAGTCTGCCTAAATTTTCTGGCTTCTGGAGTTCTTCAGCGTTTGGAAACATGGTCGGATCTAACGTGAGCTTTGCGACCCGTGTTTCTTCAGAAAAGCCATCATAGTCCTTGGCATCGCCTTCGTTGGCTGTCACCAAATAAGTGGCACCATTGACCTCGTAGGTCGCCAACGCATCGGGTTGGTACATCATCAAGACTGGCCAACGGCGCATGTTGATGTCATCGTCTTTATTCGACATGTCATGACTCATTCGCGAGACATTTTTGACCCCCAGGCCAACGATGTTCGTGACCTTTTTTGCCGCGATATCAATCAATGCAATGGCGTTATTTTCTTGAAGTGTTGCATAGGCCATCGTTCCGTCAGCCGAAAAAGCCACATACTCAGGTTCAGCATCCGCAGCAAAACTCTGCCCAGGCTTAATGATACGAGCACCGGTTGGAACATCGAATCCGGTTAAAGCAATCTGTGTCACCGTTGCGTTTTGAGGACCAGAAGATAAGTCAATGAGTGTGAATCCTCCTTCTGGATCGATGCTGTAATCATCCGATGGCTCGCCTTCATTGGCAGTGAGGAGATAACGACCATCCGGTGAAAATGTCAGATTGTCGGGGAGTGCGCCTGTTTCGTAGGTTGCGAGCAATGAACCGTCACTATCAAACAGTTTGACCATTCCGGCCGCATCAGCTGGCTTGACCTTGATGGATGCTGCGATGAGGTCTCGATGAACGGCAACTGCTGTGACGTCTCCGCCGTCTAAATCAAAAGGACTCATTAACGACAACGCTGATGGTGTCGCTATCGAGATGCGCTCAATGGTCCCTGTCTCAGAGGCCGTGACCACGAGACTCTGTGATGCAGCGTGATAGCGCAGCATTTCTGCATAGCCTTCACCCTGACCTATTTGGATTTCACCAATGGGTTGAATGTCGAGAGCGGAGACTGGGAATGACGTGAGAAGAGCTAGGCTCGAGGCGAAAGCGGTTAGCCGAACTTGGTTGAAGGAAAACATGCATGACTCCGTTAAGTAAAACACTCAGAGTAATGATGGAATGTGACGAATCCTTGTCATTCGTGTGAACTTTTGATGTTGTCGCCCGAGGTGGGCTTTTGGCCGTTTGAAAAATCATGGTGGGCCCAGCAGGACTCGAACCTGCGACCAAGGGATTATGAGTCCCCTGCTC
>QXYM01000031.1:11678-79248 GCA_009886945.1 Litorivicinus sp. | reverse complement strand
TCGTGAAGGTGGCCGTACTGTCGGCGCCGGCGTCGTCTCCAAAATCCTAGACTGATTTGTCAAGGCAATTCGCCTAACAGAAAGCCCCGCCTGGCCGGGGCTTTTTTATTTCCGGGAAGCGGTTGACTCACCAGGGTCAGATGCATACACTACCGCACCTTGTTTTTGACTGTCCGCGTTTCGCGGGCAATTTTTGATTGGAGTAGCCAAGTGGCAGTACAGAATCAAAAAATTCGCATTCGGCTGAAGGCTTTCGACCATCGCCTGATCGATTCATCGACTCAGGATATTGTTGAAACCGCCAAGCGTACCGGGGCACAAGTGCGTGGCCCGATTCCATTGCCGACGCGGATTGAGCGCTACACCGTTCTTGTTTCACCTCACGTGAACAAGGATGCGCGCGATCAGTACGAGATGCGTACGCACAAGCGCATGATCGATATCGTTGAGCCTACCGACAAGACTGTCGATGCCTTGATGAAACTTGATCTGGCAGCGGGTGTTGATGTTCAGATCAGCTTAGGTTGATCAAAAGCAGGGGTGCACCAAATCCGCGCACCCCGGTGACAAGCGGTCTGTTTGTATAACTTACTGTGGCCATAGCGGGTTTAGCCCCCTGTGCAGGCAGAGAGGAAGTCGAGATGACAATTGGAGTTGTCGGTCGGAAGACCGGTATGACCCGAGTGTTCACCGAGGAAGGCGTGTCAGTTCCTGTCACTGTCGTTCAAGTTGAACCGAATCGGGTGAGTCAAGTAAAAACCGTTGAAACAGACGGTTATCAAGCCATTCAGGTGACTGTTGGTGATCGTCGTGCGCAACATCGTGTATCGCAACCGATCAAAGGTCATCTGTCCAAAGCAGAAATGCGCATGGGTCGTGGTCTTTGGGAATTCCGTGTGGAAGACCTGGGAGAGCTAGCGATTGGTGCAGAGATTTCTGTGAACCAGTTCGAAGCCGGTCAAATTGTTGACGTGACAGGTCAGTCGAAGGGTAAAGGGTTTGCTGGTGCTGTGAAGCGCTGGAATTTCCGCACCCAAGACGCGACTCACGGTAACTCTCTGTCGCATCGTGCCCCAGGTTCTATCGGTAACTGCCAAACACCAGGTCGTGTCTTCAAAGGGAAGAAGATGGCTGGCCACATGGGTGCAGAGCGCGTCACCGTTCAAGGTCTCGAAGTCGTCCGTATTGACGAAGAGAAAGGCCTGATCCTGGTTAAGGGTTCCGTTCCAGGTGCGAACGGGACTGACGTCATCATCAAGCCGACAGCAAAGGCCTGAGGGAGTCGAACATGGAATTGAATCTAATAGCAGGCGGAACTGTCGAGGTCTCTGACCAGACGTTCGGTCGCGAATTCAACGAGGCGCTGATCCACCAAGTGGTGACAGCATATCTCGCCGGCGCGCGCCAAGGTACGCGTGCGCAGAAGACGCGTTCTGAGGTATCAGGCGGCGGCCGCAAGCCTTGGCGTCAAAAAGGAACAGGTCGTGCCCGTGCGGGTACTACGCGTTCTCCGATTTGGCGTTCAGGTGGTGTGACCTTTGCTGCGAAGCCTCAGGACTTCTCGCAGAAAGTGAACAAGAAAATGTATCGCGCAGCGATGCAGAGCATTTGGAGCGAGCTGATCCGTCAAGGTCGTTTGGTCATCACTGATGATTTAGGCATCGATGCGCCAAAAACCAAAGCACTGGCTGCCAAGCTCAGCGCTTTGGAGTTATCGAATGTGTTGATCGTTGCTGGTGAAGTTTCAGATGCCTTGTATCTGTCAGCGCGCAACCTTCCACACGTGGATGTTCGCGATGCTGATGCCATTGACCCTGTGAGCCTCATTTCTTTCGAGAAAGTGTTGGTGACCGTCGACGCATTGAAGGCGATTGAGGAGCAATTGGCATGAATCAGGAACGTATCTTTACTGTTCTGAAAGGGCCGCATGTGTCCGAGAAGGCGACGGTGGTAGCCGATCAGAACAACCAATATGTATTCAAGGTGGCCTCTGATGCGACAAAGCCTGAGATCAAAGCAGCGGTAGAAGCTTTGTTCGAAGTCTCTGTTACTCGGGTCAATGTTGTCAACATCAAAGGAAAGACCAAGCGCACAGCGCGTGGCATGGGTAAGCGTAACGATACGCGGAAGGCCTATGTGACGCTTGCTGATGGCCAAGAAATTTCCTTTGCAGCAGGCGAGTGAGACGGAAGTTATGGCAATCGTAAAATGTAAACCAACGTCAGCCGGCCGTCGTCACATGGTCAAAGTTGTGACGCCGGAGCTCCATAAAGGAGCGCCGCACGCGCCGCTGTTGGAAAAGAAATCGAAAACAGGTGGTCGAAACAATGACGGTCGGATTACGACTCGTCATATCGGTGGTGGTCATAAGCAACACTATCGTGTCATCGACTTTAAGCGGAATAAAGATGGCATTCCGGGCAAGATCGAGCGTTTGGAATATGATCCTAACCGTTCGGCTCACATTGCTTTAGTTCTCTACGCAGACGGCGAGCGCCGTTACATTATTGCGCCAAAGGGACTACAGGCTGGTGACCCGATTCGGTCTGGTGAAGATGCGCCGATTAAGGTTGGTAGCTGCCTTCCGCTCCGGAATATCCCGGTCGGTTCCGTCATTCATTGCATTGAGTTGAGACCTGGAAAAGGTGCGCAAATGGCCCGTTCGGCTGGTGCGTCTGTCCAGTTGGTCGCTCGTGAAGGTCGTCATGCAACCCTCCGCTTACGTTCAGGTGAGATGCGCAAAGTCTTGTCGGAATGTCGAGCCACTCTGGGCGAAGTGTCGAATGGCGAGCACAGCCTGCGTCAGCTTGGTAAAGCCGGAGCGAAGCGCTGGAGAGGTGTTCGTCCTACGGTCCGTGGTGTTGTGATGAACCCGGTTGATCACCCGCATGGTGGTGGTGAGGGTCGTACGTCAGGGGGCCGTCATCCGGTATCACCTTGGGGTATGCCAACCAAGGGTTACAAGACTCGTAAGAACAAGCGTACCGATAAAATGATCGTACGCCGTCGCGGTAAGTAAGGAGAGAGATCAATGCCACGTTCATTGAAAAAGGGCCCATTCGTCGATCTCCACCTTCTGAAGAAGGTCGAGGCGGCTTCTGAGGCAAATGATCGTCGTCCGATTAAGACTTGGTCGCGTCGCTCGATGATTGTTCCAAATATGGTGGGATTAACCATCGCTGTTCACAACGGGAAACAACATGTTCCTGTTTTGATCAACGAAGACATGGTTGGTCACAAGTTAGGTGAGTTCGCGGTCACGCGTAACTACCGTGGTCACGTTGCCGACAAAAAGTCGAAGCGTTAAGGATTAGGTGTAGCCATGAATGAAGTGCAAGCACGTTTAAAAGGCGCTCGACTTTCTGCTCAGAAGGCGCGCCTGGTCGCAGACCAGATTCGCGGGAAGCACGTTGAAGAAGCGCTCAATACGCTGAACTTCTCAACGAAGAAAGCGGCGCATATTGTCAAGAAAGTTCTTGAGAGTGCCATTGCGAACGCAGAACACAATGAAGGCGCTGACGTTGATGATCTGAAGGTCACAACAGTCTTCGTCGATGAGGGTATGACTATGAAGCGAATTCGCCCGCGTGCGAAGGGTCGCGCAGACCGGATTTTTAAGCGGTCATGTCATATCACTGTCAAAGTCGGACAGGCCTGAGGAGGAACATTATGGGTCAGAAAGTACACCCGAATGGCATCCGCCTCGGGATTACCAAGGATCACACGTCGATTTGGTATGCCGAACGTGGTGATTATGCAGATAAATTATTCGATGACATTAAGGTCCGTGAGTTCCTTGATGCGAAACTGAAGAACGCTCAGATTTCAAAGATCTTGATTGAGCGTCCTGCGCAGAATGCACGTGTTACGTTGCAAACGGCGCGTCCAGGCATCGTGATCGGTAAGAAAGGTGAAGACGTGGAAGCGCTTCGCAAAGAACTGACACAGATGATGGGTATCCCAGTTCAGATCAACATCGAAGAGATCAGAAAGCCTGAGCTTGATGCGCGTTTGGTTGCGCAGAATATCGCAGGCCAGTTAGAGCGTCGTGTGATGTTCCGTCGTGCGATGAAGCGTGCGGTTCAAAACGCGATGCGAGCTGGTGCTGAAGGGATTCGTGTTCAGGTTTCAGGTCGTTTGGGCGGTGCTGAAATCGCGCGGACAGAGTGGTATCGCGAAGGTCGCGTTCCACTGCACACATTGCGTGCAGATATCGACTACTCGACGTATGAGGCACACACCACATATGGCGTGATCGGTATCAAAGTGTGGATCTTCAAAGGTGAGATCCTTGGTGGAATTGAAGCAGTCCGTGCTAGCCGTGAACAGGCTCGCGCGAAAGCTGCTCGCTAAGGGAAGAAGACGATGCTGCAACCGAAACGGATGAAATTCCGCAAAATGCAAAAAGGCCGGAATCGTGGCCTAGCAGAGCGCGGCTCCAAAGTAAGCTTTGGTGAATTCGCTCTAAAAGCGACCGGTCGTGGTCGCATGACGGCGCGTCAGATTGAGGCAGCCCGTCGAACCATTACTCGTCGCGTGAAACGTGGCGGTAAGTTATGGATTCGGGTTTTCCCTGATAAGCCAATTACCCAGAAGCCTTTGGAAGTGCGTCAGGGTAAAGGTAAAGGCTCTGTTGAATACTGGGTATGCCAGATTCAGCCAGGTCGTGTTTTATATGAAATTGAAGGTGTGTCTGAAGAAGTGGCGCGCGAAGCATTTACGCTTGCGGCATCGAAGCTTCCATTCAAAACCACCTTCGTTAGTCGGACGGTAATGTAATGAAAGCATCAGAGTTACGTGAAAAAAACGTTGCTGAGCTGAAAGAAGAGCTGCTTACGCTACGTCGTGAACAGTTCAATCTGAATATGGCAAAAGCCACAGGTCAGCTGGCTCAGACACACTTGTTGGGTCAGGTCCGTCGTGACATCGCGCGCATCAAGACAGTGATCGCGCAGAAGGAGGTAGCGGCATGACCGAAGCAACAACAATAGTTCGGACACTGAGCGGAAAGGTTGTCTCAAATAAAGGCGACAAAACCATCAGCGTATTGGTAGAGCGTTTTGAGAAGCACCCACTGTACGGTAAGTACGTGAAGCGCTCCTCAAAGATTGCTGCTCATGATGAGAACAACGAGTGCCAGATTGGTGACACAGTCACGATTTCTGAGTGTCGTCCGCTTTCGAAGTCGAAAGCGTACCGTCTCGTTGAAATCACTGAGCGTGCTGTTCAGGTTTAACGGAGGGGAATCATGATTCAAGCAGAAAGTATGCTTGAGGTAGCTGACAACTCAGGTGCGCGTCGTGTGATGTGTATCAAAGTGCTCGGCGGCTCAAAGCGTCGCTATGCCCGGATCGGCGACATTATTAAGGTCACCGTGAAAGAAGCGATTCCTCGCGGCAAAGTGAAGAAAGGTCAGGTCATGAACGCAGTTGTCGTTCGGACTCGCAGTGGCGTTCGTCGTCAAGACGGTTCATTGATTAAATTCGATGGTAACGCGGCGGTTCTTTTGAACACCAACCTAGCGCCAATTGGGACTCGTATTTTCGGGCCAGTCACGCGTGAACTGCGGAGTGAGAAGTTTATGAAAATCATCTCACTTGCGCCTGAAGTGTTGTAAGGGGCAGATCGATGGCAGCAAAAATTCGTCGTGACGATGAAGTCGTCGTAATCGCGGGTAAAGACAAAGGACGCCGCGGCAAAGTATTGCAAGTGCGTCCAGATAACCGCGTGTTGGTGTCAGGTGTCAACCTGATGAAAAAGCATATGAAACCAAACCCAATGCTTGGCAAGCAGGGCGGCATCGTTGAGAAAGAAGCTCCGCTTCATATCTCGAACGTAGCGCTGTTTAACCCTGAAAATGACAAAGCAGAACGCGTTGGTTTTCGTGTAAACGAGGACGGCACCAAAGTACGGGTGTTTAAGTCCACTGGTAAGGAAGTCGGGGCGTAAGCCCCTGCGCCTAGGAGCGAGAAAGAAGCCATGGCGAGACTACAACAAGTCTACAAAGAAAAAGTCGTACCGGAGCTCTTGAAAGAGTTCGCGTACAAAAACGTGATGCAAGTGCCGCGCGTCAAGAAAATCACTCTCAATATGGGTGTTGGCGAGGCAGTTGCGGATAAGAAGCAGATCGAAAACGCAGTACGGGACATGACGGCGATCGCCGGACAGAAGCCTGTGGTGACCAAGGCACGCAAGTCGATTGCGGGCTTTAAGATCCGTGACGGTTGGCCGATTGGCTGCAAGGTCACCTTGCGTGGTGAGCACATGTGGGAATTCTTGGATCGTCTGATTGCGATCTCAATCCCACGGATTCGTGATTTCCGCGGGTTGAACGGTAAGTCGTTTGACGGTCGTGGGAACTACTCGATGGGTGTGCGCGAGCAGATCATGTTCCCTGAAATCGATTATGACAAAGTGGATGCGATCCGTGGACTGGACATCACCATCACCACATCGGCTGACACTGATGAGGAAGGCAAAGCGCTTTTGAAGGCGTTCAACTTCCCATTCCGTAACTGAGGAGCGTTAGGTGGCTAAGAAATCAATGAAAGAACGTGAACTGAAGCGTCAAAAGACGGTTGCTCGGTTCGCAGCGAAGCGTAAGGAATTGAAAGCGACAATCGCCAATCCAAACGCAACAGATGAAGAAGTGTGGGACGCGCAGCAGAAGCTGCAAAAGATGCCACGTGACGCCTCTGCAGTGCGTTTACAGCGTCGGTGTCGTGTGACTGGTCGTCCACACGCGGTCTACCGTAAGTTTGGCCTGTCCCGGATTAAGCTGCGCGAAACGATGATGCGCGGTGAAGTTCCTGGTCTGAAAAAGGCCAGCTGGTAAGGAGTGATTTAGAAAATGAGCATGCAAGATACTTTGGCGGATATGTTCACTCGCATCCGCAACGGGCAGATGGCAGGTAAAACTGCGGTCTCTATGCCTTCTTCAAAACAGAAGGTTGCACTTGCCCGGGTACTCGCTGACGAAGGATTTTTGGGTGGATACAACGTTGATGACGCAGGTGTGAAGTCAACATTGACAGTCGATCTTCGGTATCACGAAGGTCGTCCAGTGATCCGTGAAATTAAACGTTCAAGTCGTCCAGGTTTGCGTCGGTATGAAGGGAAGGAGACCTTGCCAAAAGTACAAGGTGGTCTCGGGATTGCCATCATCTCGACGTCGAAAGGTTTGATGACTGACCGCGAAGCACGCAAAGCCGGTATCGGTGGCGAAGTGCTCTGCACAGTATTCTAAGGAGTTATTGATGTCTCGTATTGCAAAAGCTCCGATCGAATTGCCATCGGGTGTTGATGTCAACATCGCTGGTCAGGATGTCACTGTCAAAGGAAAAAACGGCACATTGTCAATTTCCTTAAATGATGCAGTGGCTGTGAATCAAGCGGATAACGTATTGACGTTTGAGCCGCGCGAAGGCGCTGCAGATGGTTGGGCGCAAGCTGGTACAGCTCGTGCAATCGTCAATAACATGGTCACGGGTGTCGCTGATGGCTTCGAAAAGAAGTTGACTCTCATCGGCGTCGGTTATCGTGCCCAGGTTCAAGGGTCTGCGATCAACTTGACTCTTGGTTTCTCACATCCCGTGGTTCATAACCTGCCACAAGGTGTGACTGCAGAAACACCAAGTCAGACTGAAATCGTGCTGAAGTCAGCCGATAAGCAGTTGCTTGGTCAGGTCGCTGCAGAAATCCGCGCATACCGCCCACCAGAGCCCTACAAAGGCAAGGGTGTGCGTTACTCAGATGAGTATGTGCGTCGTAAAGAAGCGAAGAAGAAGTAAGGAGAGCCGACATGATGGACAAGAAAAAAGCCCGGTTGCGTCGCGCTCGCCGTGCACGCGCCAAAATGCGCGAATTAGGCGCAAATCGTTTGTGCGTGCATCGTACACCACGTCACATCTACGCCCAGATTATTTCTGGCGATGGATCCAACGTGATTTGTACAGCATCGACACTGGATAAGGACCTTCGTGAGAAGAACGGCGGAAACGTGGATGCGGCTGCAGAAGTCGGCAAGCGGATCGCTGAACGGGCGAAGGAAAAAGGAATTCAGGCGGTTGCATTTGACCGCTCCGGTTTCCGTTATCACGGACGTGTGAAGGCTCTAGCCGACGCAGCCCGTGAAGGTGGACTTGAGTTTTAAGGGGATCCGATGAACGCAAAAGTAGAAACACAGCAGCAGGGCGATCTGCAAGAAAAGCTGGTTCAGGTGAATCGGGTTGCCAAAGTTGTTAAAGGTGGCCGGATTTTCAGCTTCACAGCATTGACTGTGGTTGGCGATGGAAATGGGAAAGTTGGATACGGTCGCGGTAAAGCGCGCGAAGTGCCAGCGGCGATTCAGAAAGCGATGGAAGCGGCCCGCCGCAACATGGTTTCTGTCAAGCTGGATGGGGACACCATTCAATACCCAACCAAAGCGGCCCACGGCTCTGCCAAGGTTTACATGCAGCCCGCATCACAGGGTACTGGCGTCATCGCCGGTGGTGCGATGCGTGCGGTGTTGGAAATCGCTGGTGTGCAGAACGTATTGGCGAAGTGTTACGGCTCAACGAACCCCGCTAACGTGGTTCGTGCAACGATCAAAGCGCTTTCAGAGATGCAATCTCCGGAAGACGTTGCAGCTCGTCGTGGCAAATCAGTCGAAGAAATTCTCGGCTAAGGATTAGAGACATGGCGAAGAAAAAAATGTTGAAAGTGACATTGGTGCGTAGCCCAATCCGTCAAAATCCAAAGCACAAACTGTGTGTCAAGGGTCTTGGCTTGAAGCGTATGCATCAGACAGTTGAAGTTGAAGATACACCCAGCGTTCGTGGAATGATCAACAAGGTCAACTACCTCGTTCGCATTGAAGGAGAAGCATAATGCGTTTAAACGGCTTATCTCCGGCTCCTGGCTCACGCACGGATAAAAAGCGTGTTGGCCGTGGCATCGGCTCTGGTTTGGGTAAAACTGGTGGTCGTGGTCATAAAGGGTTGAAGTCGCGTTCCGGTGGTTCAGTGAAGCCTGGTTTCGAAGGCGGTCAAATGCCATTGCAGCGTCGCCTGCCGAAGTTTGGTTTTACATCACGCAAGAGTTTGACTCGTGACGAGATCCGCTTAGCGGAACTGAACAAGATCCAAGGTGATGAAGTCACGATGGACTCGTTGCGTCAAGCACGACTCATTGGTGAAAACATCAAAGACGTGAAAATCATCTTGGCTGGTGAAATCACTCGCGCGATGACTGTCAAAGGCTTGAAGATCACCAAGGGTGCTCAAGCTGCAGTCGAAGCCGCTGGCGGCAAGGTCGAAGCGTAAATGGCGACTCCAGGTGCATCAGGAGGCGGATTGACAGAGCTTTGGGCTCGGCTTCGCTTCGTTGTGATCGCGGTTGTGGTGTACCGAATCGGTGCACACATTCCGGTCCCAGGAATTAATCCTGATCGGCTGGCAGACCTGTTTGAGCAGAGCCAAGGAACCATTCTTAGCCTATTCAACATGTTCTCTGGCGGTGCGTTGGAGCGGATGTCGATCCTCGCGCTTGGAATCATGCCTTACATCTCAGCATCGATTGTGATGCAGCTTTTAACCGCTGTTGTCCCATCGCTTGAAGCGTTGAAGAAAGAGGGTGAGGCCGGGCGTCGAAAGATTACGCAATACACTCGGTACGGAACGGTGTTTCTGGCGACGGTACAGTCGATCGGTGTCGCCATGGGTCTTGCAGGTCAAGGTGTCGCGTTTGCGTCCGATTTCCACTTCCATTTTGTGGCGGTGATCACCTTTGTCTCAGGATCGGTCTTTCTGATGTGGCTTGGTGAACAGGTCACGGAAAAAGGGATCGGTAACGGCATCAGTCTGCTGATCTTTGCCGGTATTGTCGCCGGTCTTCCCGGCGCGATCGGGCAGTCAGCTGAGGCTGCGCGCCAAGGGGATCTGAATATCCTTGGGTTATTGGCGATTGCCATTATTGCGGTCGGGGTAGTGGCGTTTGTCGTTTTCATGGAACGTGCACAACGTCGCATTACGGTGAATTACGCACGTCGACAGCAAGGGAATAAAGTGTTTGCGGCCCAACAGTCGCATTTGCCGTTAAAGATCAATATGGCGGGTGTGATCCCACCGATCTTTGCGTCGAGCCTGTTGTTGTTCCCTGCGTCGATCGGCCAGTGGTTCGGTCAAGGCGAAGGGATGGAATGGTTGCAGGATGTGAGTCTTGCGCTCGGTCCAGGTCAGCCTCTGTACTATCTGCTATTTACAGTGGGCATTGTGTTTTTCTGCTACTTCTACACGGCGTTGGTCTTCAATCCGCGCGACGTGGCAGACAACCTGAAAAAGTCTGGTGCGTTCATCCCAGGGATTCGTCCGGGTGAACAGTCAGCAAACTATATCGACAAAGTGATGAGTCGTTTGACGTTTTGGGGTGCTGCCTATATTGCAGCCGTCTCCTTGCTCCCACAGAGCTTGGTGGTCAGCTTCAATGCACCGTTTTACTTCGGTGGTACGTCACTGTTGATCGTTGTTGTTGTGGTCATGGATTTCATGTCGCAGGTGCAGTCGCACCTCATGAGTCGTCAGTACGAATCCTTGATGAAGAAATCGAATTTGAAAGGGTATGGCTCGGGCGGCCTTTTACGCTAAACGGGCATTGGGAGCTTTGAAATGAAAGTACGCGCATCAGTAAAAAAGATTTGCCGGAACTGTCGAATTATTCGTCGTAACGGTGCAGTACGTGTGATCTGTACGGATCCTCGTCACAAGCAGCGTCAAGGTTAAATAAAGAAAAGGGTTGAGATTTTCTGTTGGAATCAATAGAATTTCGCGCCTTGTAATTTTCGAGAGTCGGCGGGGCCGGTTCATGAATTTGGAGAGTTAGGAATGGCACGTATTGCCGGCGTTAACATCCCAGATAACAAGCACACAGTGATTTCACTGCAGTATGTTTTTGGGATTGGTCAAACTCGCGCGAAAGCGATCTGTAAAGCAACTGGCATCGAAGAGTCTGCCAAAGTGTCTTCGTTGTCTGAAGATCAGCTGGAAATGCTTCGTACAGAGGTTGGCAAGTTTGACGTAGAAGGTGACCTTCGTCGTGAAGTGTCAATGAATATTAAGCGTCTGATGGATCTCGGTTGTTTCCGTGGTATTCGTCATCGTCGCAGTCTGCCAGTTCGTGGACAGCGTACTAAGACAAACGCGCGGACCCGCAAGGGCCCACGTAAGCCGATTCGTAAGTAAGGAATTCTGATGGCGACACAGCGTAGCGCATCGCGTAAGAAGGTCAAAAAGCAGGTTGCGGAGGGTGTGGTTCACATTCACGCGTCCTTCAATAACACCATTATCACGATCACCGATCGGCAAGGTAACGCTCTGTCATGGGCGACAGCCGGCGGGTCGGGCTTCCGTGGTTCACGTAAATCCACACCATTCGCCGCACAGGTAGCGAGTGAGCGTGCAGCAACAGCGGCACAGGAGTTTGGTTTGAAATCTGTGGATGTCATGGTGAAGGGGCCTGGACCTGGACGTGAGAGTGCAGTTCGTGCTCTGAATGCTGTGGGCCTTAAGGTTACAAATATCACTGACGTCACGCCGATCCCGCATAACGGCTGCCGTCCGCCGAAAAAGCGCCGCGTCTAAGGAGAATTAGAGGAATGGCACGTTACATCGGACCAACTTGTAAATTAGCACGTCGTGAAGGAACAGACCTGTTCCTTAAGAGCGGCGTCCGTTCAATGGATACAAAGTGCAACTTGGAAACACGTCCAGGAATGCACGGTGCAGCACGTGGTCGTCTGTCTGACTACGGATTGCAGTTACGTGAGAAGCAGAAGGTGCGTCGTATTTATGGCGTGCTCGAAAAGCAATTCCGTAACTATTACAAAGAAGCATCGCGCCTCCGTGGTTCAACGGGTGAAAACCTCTTGAAGCTGTTGGAAAGCCGCTTGGATAACGTTGTTTATCGAATGGGTTTTGGCTCGACTCGTGCGGAAGCCCGCCAAGTCGTCGGTCATCGGTCCATTATGGTGAATGGCAAAGTTTTGAATATCCCGTCTTATCAGGTGAAGCCGGGTGATGTGATCAGCGTTCGTGAGAAGGCGAAAGGTCAGTTGCGAATTCGCGCTGCGCTTGAGCTGGCTGGTCAGCGTGCAGATGTGCCTTGGATGGATGTTGATTCATCAAAGATGGAAGGTACGTTCAAGACACTTCCAGAGCGTCAAGATCTGTCACAAGACATCAACGAAAACCTGATCGTCGAGTTGTACTCGAAGTAAACCACATTGTTAGGAGACGGTATGTCGTCATTGGAACTGCTGACACCACGTCAGATTCAGGTCCAGGAGGTAGCTCCCGGACGCTCAAAAATTATTCTTGAGCCTCTTGAGCGCGGTTACGGCCACACATTGGGTAACGCGTTGCGTCGGATCCTGCTCTCATCGATGCCAGGTTGCGCGATTATTGAAGCGAAAATCGACGGCGTTGCGCACGAGTATTCTGAAATCGAAGGCGTGAAAGAAGATGTCATCGAAATTCTGTTGAACCTCAAGAAAGTCGCGGTGTCCTTGGAAGGCCGTGATGGGATTGCGACGATTCGCTTGAACCACTCGGGCGAAGGCGTGGTGACTGCGGCAGATTTTGAATTACCTCAAAACGTCGAAGTTGCGAATCCAGAGCAGCACATCGCTACAGTCGCGGCTCGCGGTTCGTTGCAGATTGAAGCGTTGGTTGCTCGAGGCATTGGGTATGAGCCTGCGAGTGAGCGTGAAGAAGACGAAGAGATGCGGACAATTGGCGCGTTGCGTTTGGATGCAACCTACAGCCCTGTGCGTCGCGTGTCCTACGTGGTCGAGAGCGCTCGAGTTGAACAACGCACTGACCTTGATAAGTTGGTGATCGATCTTGAAACTGACGGCACCTTGGACGCTGAAGAAGCGATCCGCCGTGCAGCGACCCTGCTTCAGCAGCAGTTGTCGGTATTTGTTGAGTTCGAAGGTCCTCAGGTAGCAGCTGAAGAAACTCAGAAAGATGAAATTGATCCAATTTTGTTGCGTCCAGTTGATGATCTTGAGCTGACAGTTCGTTCTGCGAATTGTTTGAAAGCAGAAAACATTTACTACATCGGTGACCTGGTGCAGCGGACCGAGGTTGAGTTGTTGAAGACTCCGAACCTCGGTAAGAAGTCGTTGACCGAAATCAAAGACGTTTTAGCATCACGCGGCTTGTCGCTGGGTTCACGTCTTGAAAATTGGCCACCAGCAGGATTTGCGCGCGAAGAAAGCGCCTAAGTTAGACCGACCCGTCGTGAGACGGTGTCTTTGAGAAGCGAGAATAGACCATGCGTCATTTGAAAAGCGGAAAGAAACTGAATCGGACTAGCAGTCATCGGAAGGCCATGTTTTCTAACATGACCGCCTCGTTGATTGAGCATGAAGTCATTAAGACGACTTTGCCGAAAGCGAAAGAATTACGCCGTGTAGCTGAGCCTTTAATTACATTGGCGAAGAATGATTCAGTCGCGAATCGTCGATTGGCGTTTAGCCGCCTTCGGAGTGATTCGGCTGTCGGTAAGCTATTTGCTGAGTTGGGGCCACGCTATCAAGCTCGCCCAGGTGGGTACTTGCGCATTCTGAAATCTGGCTTCCGTGCCGGTGATGCAGCACCCATGGCGATTGTTGAGTTGGTTGATCGTCCAGAGATCGCTGCTGAGGCAGAGTAAAGACTACCTCCTTGAGATCGGCGAAAGCCGACTTCTGGACGAAAAAGGGCGCTTAGGCGCCCTTTTTGCGTTCGAGCAGTGGTTTGAGGAATCGGCCTGTGTGGGAGTGAGCGAGCTGAGCGACGTCCTCAGGCGTCCCCTCGGCGATGATTTGTCCGCCACCAGACCCACCTTCAGGGCCTAGGTCAATCACCCAATCTGCCGTCTTAATGACGTCAAGATTGTGCTCGATCACCACGACTGTGTTGCCATGATCTCTCAGCCGATGCAGTACAGTGAGCAACTGCTGAATATCTTCGAAGTGTAATCCTGTCGTGGGTTCATCAAGAATATAGAGTGTCCTTCCGGTATCACGCTTGGACAATTCTCGAGCGAGCTTGACTCGTTGTGCTTCACCACCGGACAGAGTGGTCGCGGATTGTCCGAGCTTTAAATAAGACAGTCCAACGTCAACGAGTGTCTGAAGCTTTCGCGCCAGTGTTGGAATCGCATCGAAGAACGCTCGCGCGTCCTCGACGGTCATGGCTAAAACGTCATGAATCGATTTTCCTTTGTAGAGAATATCCAACGTTTCGCGATTGTATCGAAGCCCTTTGCAGGTATCACAGGGAACATAAATATCTGGCAAGAAATGCATTTCGACTTTAATCATGCCATCACCCTGGCAGGTCTCACAGCGCCCCCCTTTGACGTTGAAAGAGAAACGTCCTGGGGAATATCCGCGTGACCGAGCTTCCTGGGTTTCTGCGAAAATTTCACGGATTGGCGTGAAGAGACCGGTGTAGGTTGCCGGGTTGGAGCGCGGTGTCCGACCGATTGGACTCTGGTCAATATCGACCACTTTATCCAGTTCATGAATTCCATGACAGTGCTCAAACGGAGCCGACTTCAGTGTTGTGGCTTTATTGAGGACTTTGGCGGTATGCGGATAGAGGGTTCGGTTAATCAACGTGGACTTGCCGGATCCTGAGACACCAGTAACACAGGTTAAAAGCCCCAACGGCAGGTTTAAACTGACATTTTGTAGATTGTTTCCAGTACAGCCTTCCAAGACCAGTTGATGATCTCCACGCGGTGTGCGGCTGTCGGGAATTGCGATCGCTTTCTTACCTGACAGATAGAGGCCGGTGACCGATTGTTCATTGTCCATCACTTCCTTCGGGGTTCCGCAGGCCACAATCTGACCGCCATGCACTCCAGCGCCCGGTCCGATATCGACCAGATAATCGGCACTCCGCATCGCGTCTTCGTCGTGTTCGACGACGATGACGGTGTTCCCGAGATCCCTGAGGTGGAAGAGAGTGTTGAGCAAACGTTCGTTATCTCGTTGATGCAGACCGATGGACGGCTCATCCAAGATGTACATCACACCGACCAGACCTGCCCCGATCTGACTGGCGAGTCGGATACGTTGGGCTTCCCCGCCGGATAGGGTCTCAGCGCTTCGATCCAAAGACAGGTAATCAAGACCGACGTTGACTAAGAAGCCAAGCCGAGCTTGGATCTCTTTTAAAATCTTGTCGGCGATTTCTTGTCGTCGCCCTGGAAGATTTAACGCATCGAAGAATGCGAAGCATTCGCCGATTGGCAATTTGACCAATTCTGGCAGCCGAGTCTCACCAATAAACACGTTGCGGGCTGCCACGTTGAGTCGGGAGCCTCCGCAATCTGGACAGGGTGCGTGAGTCATCAATTTTGAAAGATCGTCGCGTTGCGACTGGCTATCTGTCTCTTTATAGCGGCGTTCGAGATTACGAATCACGCCTTCAAACGGATGATTTTTAGTCACTTCCCGGCCGCGGTCCGAGACATAGCTGAAGTCGATCGACTCGGAACCCGATCCGTATAAAATCTTATGTTGATGCTCTTCGGACAGATCCTGCCATTCGGTATCAATACTGAATCCGTAATGACGCGCTACACACTTCAGGAGGTGGTAGTAATACATGCTCCGACGATCCCAGCCTTTAATGGCTCCGGACGACAGTGACAGTTCCAGGTCGACAATCAGTCGATCGGGATCAAAAAATTGATGAACACCTAAGCCGTCGCAGGTCTGACATGCCCCAAACGGGCTATTGAACGAAAAGATTCTTGGTTCAAGCTCAGCGATTGAGTACCCGCAGTGAGAGCAGGCGAATTTGGATGAGAACATCAGTGGCTGAAAGGCATCGTCCATCGACTGAATGATGATTTGGCCATCCGAGAGGTTGAGTCCTGTTTCAATCGATTCAGCGAGGCGAAGGCGTTGCGAATCATCGACTTTTAATCGATCCACGACGGCATCGATCGAGTGTTTTTTCTTTTTATCGAGCTGTGGGGCTTCGTCTAAATCAATCACCAATCCATCGACACGAACACGAATGAACCCCTGCGATTTGAGCTCCTGAAAAACGTGGAGATGCTCACCTTTCCGCTCGCTGATCATCGGCGCGAGCACCAGGATTTTCGATCCTTCGGGTAAAGCCAGCACTTGGTCAACCATTTGGCTGACTGTTTGAGCTTCGAGGCTTAAGTTGTGGTCCGGGCATCGCGGTTCGCCGGCGCGCGCGTAGAGTAGACGCAAATAGTCATAAATTTCGGTGATTGTCCCGACGGTCGATCGCGGATTATGACTGGTGGATTTTTGCTCGATCGAGATCGCAGGCGACAGGCCCTCGATATGGTCAACATCGGGCTTTTCCATCATTGAAAGAAATTGCCGCGCATAGGCAGATAATGACTCAACGTAGCGACGTTGACCTTCCGCGTACAGGGTGTCGAAAGCCAATGAGGACTTGCCGGAGCCTGATAATCCGGTGATCACAATCAGTTGGTCGCGTGGCAGATCAAGATGAATATTCTTCAGATTGTGGGTGCGTGCCCCACGGATTTGTATTGAGTCCACAGCGATCCGTATTGATAATGACAAAAGTACCAGTGTACCTGTTGATTGGGTTTTTATGCATGGATTCAATGCAGAAATTCAGAACTGTCAGACAAGCCTCGGCGATTGTCGCTGACACTGGCTTGTCCGTGCTACATTACGCTGTATTTGAAGTATTGCTCACATAGGATGAATTCATGGCCCGTTCAGTCAACAAAGTCACCTTGATTGGAAATCTTGGTAACGATCCGGAAATGAAAGCACTGCCGTCTGGTAGTCAGGTTGCGAACTTAAGTATTGCGACGACAGATTCATGGCGCGATCGGACCAGTGGCGAAATGCAAGAGCGAACTGAATGGCATCGGGTGGTGTGTTTTGATCGTCTTGCCGAGATTTGTGGTCAATATCTTCGCAAGGGCTCACGGATTTATATCGAAGGTAGCTTGAGAACTCGATCTTGGGAGCAAGACGGGCAGAAGCGCTATGCGACAGAGATCGTCGGTCGTGAAATGATGATGCTCGACGGCCGTGGAGAAGGTGACATGAGTGCACCATCGCCCATGCAATCCCGTCCACAAACGACTTCTGCCCCGCAACAACAGGCGGCTCCTCAGCCCGTCAGTCAGCCGATGCCTGATCCGAATATCGATGACGAAATCCCCTTCTAAGCCAGCGAGCTTCGAGGACGAGTCAGATCACCGATTTCCAATGGCTCGCGTGCTCGTCGTTGGTGGAGAGACCAGTTTAGCGGCGGCATTTTTTGAAGCGGAGTCAAGTGGTGGTCAACAGCGGATCGCATTACCGAGTTCTGTCAACTTGGCAGATGATCGTGAGATTTTTGAGTCCATTCGGATGCGTCGGCCCGATTTCGTGGTCAACTGTATGGTGGAATCTGGGGTCGACCGGGCCGAATTAGATCCGACCGAATGCCGTCAGATCAATCATGATTTGCCCGTCAGTCTAGCCATTGCATGTCGAGAGTTTGATGCGACCCTGGTGCAGTTGTCGACGGACTACATTTTTGATGGTCATAAGGACATCGCCTACTTCGAGGATGATGCGCCGAATCCGTTGAACCTATACGGTCAAACACGCCTTGAAGCAGAACGCGATATCGAAAGCCTTCTGGATCGCCGAGTGATCTTGCGGGTGTCTCATTTATTTGCACCGGGACCAAATAGCTTTGTGGCTAGTCTCTTAGATCGTGCGCGTATTGAATCTGAGTTACCGATGATTCAAGACGAACGCGGCTGTCCAACATCAGTGTTTGATGTCGGTCGTGTGATTTCCGCGGTGATTGATCAATTACACGCAGGTGCTGGAGCTTACGGTGTGTATCACGTTGGTTGTCAGGGCGATGCCTCATGGCTCGAGCTTGGCGAATGCATCATTGCGCAGGCTCGGCAATTTGAAGACTTGGCTGTTGAGGAAATTCTGGGAATTTCAGGTCAGTCCATTCAAGGGCGTGCAGAACGACCACGGCGTCTGGTGTTATCGACGCGAAAGCTGTTGTATACCTTTGGCATCAAGCCAAGGCCATGGAGGCAAGAGTTGGCAGACACCGTAGAACGGCACTACGCAACAGAAGGAACCTCTTATGCGGCGGTTTGACTCAAGCTCTGTGATTCGTCAACGGATGCATCGGTTGAAAAAGCGAAAGACCATTCTCAGAAGACAACAAAGTCTTCGTGAAAAAATGTTACTCGCTAAGCCTGAGGATCAGTTAGCTGATACGCAGGAACCATTTGCTGAAACTGAGTCAACCACAGAGCAAGATCAGTAAATCGCGTTCTCCATTCGCCTGAGAACCGAAAATCTAAATAGCCCAGTGAAACAGCCAAGCCGATTTGATCCAGGGTCGGTGTTGACTGCACTGGGGTGATGTTGTCAGTCCACCACTGTAACCCGCCAAGGACCTTCTGGTTCTGTCGGTGCAGCCAGTCAGTATTGATCTGTGAGGGTTCTCTAAATCGTCGTTCATAAACCATCAAGAGTGCCGCTTCAGTCATTCCGTCTGCAATCGCAGCGCGACTGAGGTGATACACCCGATGATCGTCAGGAAGTATTTCTGTCCGCCCGGAGGCTTGGATGAGATATTCACAGATGACCTTTGAATCGACGATCAACTCCCCTGATTCCAACGCTAAAGCCGGTATCTTATGCAGTGGATTGGGGTTGATCTGAGTGCTCTCAGGATCATTGCCGTCAATGGTGACCACCTGCAGTTGCTCATAAAGACCAGTGAGATGGGCTGTGATTTTGACTTTTCGACCAAAGGGCGAGGGTGATGACGAATACAGCTGCATTAACTGAGCTTCTGGAATGTCATGCAGGCATTGGTCCCACCAAATCCAAATGAATTTGAGAGGATGGTATTGAGCGGTTGGTCGATCCGTTCAAGCGCAATCGGCATCCCTTCGGCTCCAGGATCGAGTGTTTCAATGTTGGCTGATGCTGCGATGAAATCGTTTTGCATCATTAAGATGGAGTAAATCGCTTCCTGAACACCGGCTGCGCCTAATGAATGCCCTGACAGCGATTTTGTTGATCCGATGATTGGCGCATTGGATCCAAAGACGGTTTTGATGGCATTGAGCTCGACGATGTCACCGGCAGGTGTCGACGTCCCATGCGCATTGATGTAGTCAATAGGGCCCTCGACGTCCTGGGTGGCGAGTTGCATGCAGCGAATTGCGCCTTCGCCTGATGGCGCGACCATGTCGGCGCCATCACTGGTTGCCCCATAGCCAACGATTTCTGCATAAATGGTTGCACCACGTGCTTTGGCGTGTTCGTACTCTTCGAGGACTAAAGCCCCACCGCCGCCAGCAATCACAAAACCATCACGATTGGCATCATAAGCTCGGGACGCTTGTGAAGGCGTGTCGTTGTACTTCGACGAGAGCGCGCCCATCGCATCAAACAGACACGACAGCGTCCAGTGTTCTTCTTCACCGCCACCGGCAAACACAATATCTTGTTTGCCCAGCTGGATCTGTTCCATGGCGTTACCCATACAGTGCAAACTGGTGGAGCAGGCTGACGACATGGAGTAATTCACGCCTTTGATTTGAAATGCGGTGGCTAGATTTGCAGACACTGTCGAGCCCATGGTTTGAGTCACGCGATAGGGACCAACTCGCTTGACGCCACGTTCTCGCAGGATATCGGCAGCTTCGACCTGGCTTTGCGAGGAGGCGCCGCCGGATCCCATCACCAAACCAGTTCTTGGATGACTCACTTCTGATGACTCAAGGCCTGAATCTTTGATTGCTTGTTGCAATGACAGGTAGGCATAGGCGGCAGCACTCCCCATAAACCGGAGGAGTTTTCGATCAATATGCTCAGAAAGATCCAAGTCAATGGAGCCGGAAATTTGGCTTCTCATGCCGAGTTCTGCATAAGTCGGGTTGGCAGTAATTCCTGAGCGACCCAGTCGAAGGCTCTCAGTGACGGCCTTTGCATCAAGGCCAAGGCAGGAGGTGATTCCCAGTCCAGTGATGACTACTCTACGCATACTGACTCCTTTCTCGTGGTGCGTTTGTGATTAGAATCCGTCAGTCGATGTGAATAGGCCGACTTTCAGGTCTGTGGCGTGATAAATGGCGCGACCATCGACGCGAACCACCCCGTCCCCAAGTCCCATGACCAAAGAACGTGCGATGACACGTTTCATTTCAATTTCGTAAGTCACAGTCTTGGCGGTTGGTAGAATCTGGCCTGTAAATTTGACTTCGCCGACACCTAGTGCGCGTCCCTTGCCAGGATGCCCGCTCCAGCCAAGGAAAAAGCCAACCAGCTGCCACATGGCGTCGAGTCCTAAACAACCAGGCATCACCGGATCACCAGGGAAATGACACGCAAAAAACCAAAGACTTGGATCAATATCGAGTTCAGCGATCATGTGGCCTTTCCCATGCTGTCCACCGTCTGATGTGATCGTGGTGATTCGATCCATCATCAGCATGTTAGGTGCGGGCAATTTCGCATTGCCTTCACCGAATAATTTGCCATGCGCGCAGTCGAGAAGTTCTTCCCGGTTGTATTGGTTTTGCATGAATCCTCGTAGCCTCTTAGGGCAGCTATAATCAAAAACAGCAGTGTACCAGAAACCCGGCTTGAGGCTGAATGATGTGCAGTTTTTGCATGAGGTGGTCGTTTCATCCTTTCTGAGAATACGTTTTTCGAGCACTTCTGGTAGGCTTCAGATCCCATCTCAACAACGAAGGATGATGACCTCATGACCGCGATTCGTCAGGACGATTTGATCGATAGTGTCGCCGATGCACTTCAGTTTATTTCCTACTACCACCCAGTGGATTTTATCCAAGCAGTGAATGAAGCCTATGAGCGTGAAGAATCGCCTGCAGCGAAGGATGCGTTGGCACAAATTCTGATCAATTCGCGAATGTCAGCCATGGGTCATCGGCCGTTATGTCAGGACACCGGAATTGTCACCGTCTTCATCAAAGTGGGTATGCATGTGACTTGGGATGGGGCAACCATGTCGGTCACTGACATGATTAATGAGGGTGTGCGTCGAGCGTACACGCATCCGGATAACGTGTTGCGCGCATCGATTCTTGAGGATCCTGATGGCGCTCGGAAGAACACCAAAGATAATACACCGGCAGTGATTCACTACGAGATTGTTGAAGGTCATACGGTTGATGTTCAGGTCGCGGCGAAGGGTGGTGGATCGGAAAACAAATCGAAGATGGTCATGCTGAATCCGTCTGATTCGATTGTCGACTGGGTCGTCAAGACTGTGCCGACCATGGGCGCGGGCTGGTGTCCGCCAGGGATGCTTGGGATTGGGATCGGTGGCACAGCCGAAAAAGCGGCGGTGATGGCCAAAGAATCACTCATGGATCCGATTGATATTCATGAGTTGCGCGAGCGAGGTCCAAAGACCCGTGCAGAAGAGCTCCGCCTCGAGATTTTTGAGGCGGTGAACAATCTAGGCATCGGCGCCCAGGGTCTTGGTGGATTGACCACGGTTTTGGACGTTAAGATTAAAGACTATCCAACGCATGCGGCATCCAAGCCTGTTGCGATGATCCCGAATTGTGCAGCAACCCGCCACGCGCATTTTGTGTTGGATGGATCAGGCCCTGCACTACAGAAAGCGCCATCAATCGATCAATGGCCTGATATTACCTGGGACGTTGGCCCGAGTGCGCGCCGCGTGAATCTCGATACTTTAACGCGTGATGAGGTGACGTCTTGGAAGCCAGGTGAAACGTTATTGTTAAACGGAGTCATGCTGACTGGTCGTGATGCTGCCCATCAACGGATTGTGGCAATGCTCAACCGAGGCGAAACCCTGCCTGTCGACCTGTCGGGTAAGGTGATTTATTACGTTGGACCCGTGGACCCGGTTCGGGATGAAGTGGTTGGACCGGCGGGTCCTACGACCTCGACTCGAATGGATAAATTTACTGATCAAGTGCTTGAGCAAACAGGGTTGTTTGCGATGGTTGGTAAGGCGGAGCGTGGGCCTGTAGCGATCGAGGCCATCAAGAAACATCAAGCGGCCTATCTCATGGCCGTCGGTGGAGCGGCTTATCTGGTTGCGCAAGCGATTAAATCTTCTCGCATCATTGCGTTTGAGGATTTGGGGATGGAGGCGATTCACGAATTTGTGGTGGAAGACATGCCTGTGACTGTTGCTGTTGACGCAGAGGGAACCAGCGTTCATCAGACAGGTCCTGCGGAGTGGGCACAAAAAATCTTGGCCAAAAACATTGGATAGCTTTGATGGTCGTTGAGAGAGTCGATCTCAGCGACCTCTTGATGCTGGATTTCTGCGTGATAAACTATTGTTCTATTTGAGTAAAAATTAATCAGAGAGGTGATGATGGAGCGCGCCCCTCAGGATTGGAACAAAGAGCTGAAAGGTGGAGTTCAGGTGCTGACTCGTACCTTTCAGTTTGATGATTTCAGTCAAGCAATGGCGTTTGCGACCCGTGTTGGTGAAGCTGCTGATGCTGCTGACCACCATCCCGAAATTACGGTAAGTTGGGGCCGTGTGCGGGTCGATTGGTGGTCTCATGATGCAAAAGGTGTGACGTCTCGCGATATTTCGCTTGCCGAGACGACCAATCGATTGTATTCATAGCGCCGCTTTTGATCTCTACCGCGGAGGGTTCCATGCGGATTGCTTTTGTTGTGGCCGATTGGACCGAGATGACGCCGGGAAAGAGTTCTACACTCGCCATGATTCGTGAGGCCGTGGCTCGTGGTCATCAAACCTATATTTTGTACCCCAGAAACCTGACTGTGCGCGATAACGTGGCTTACGGGTTTGCTCGTCGAGTCAATGTTGAGGGTAAGGTGTCTGATTCGGTGCCAACGTTTTATAAGAAGGTCACGCTCTCTGAGAAAATGTTGCCACTGCATTCACTGGATGCCATTTTTGTTCGTCGGGATCCGCCACTTGATCCAATTGTTCTGAATTTCCTTGATTCCATCAAAGCAGAGACAGTCGTTCTGAATGACGTGGATGGCATTCGTAAGGCAAACAATAAAATCTATACCACCAGCTTCCATACCGTTGGTCCTGAGTATCTTCCAGAAACTTACGTCTCTAAAAACAAAGAATATTTGAAACGCATCATTCGGGAATCTGACCGAGATTGTTGGATTTTAAAGCCATTAGATGGATCCGGTGGGCGCGGTGTCATTCTTCTAGAGACCAAAGCTCAGGGATCGTTGAATTCGTTACTCGATTTTTACATCGATTCGAATCATGGCCAGAGTAACTATGTCATCCTCCAAGAATATCTTGAAGCCGCTCAAGAGGGCGATGTTCGAGTGTTGATGTTAGGCGGAGAATATCTAGGGGCTTATCAACGTCGACCGTCACCTGACGACATTCGAGCCAATATCCAAGCTGGTGCAACAGCGCACGCGGTGACGTTGTCCGACGAACAGCATCAACTGCTTCGGAAAATTGGTCCGCAATTAATGGCTGATGGACTGCACTTCGTGGGTTTAGATTTAATCGGTAACAAGCTTTTAGAGGTGAACGTGTTGAACCCTGGGGGCATTACGAACATCAACCGCCTGAATCGAAAAAAGCTCGAAAAGAAAGTCCTTGATTATGTTGAGCGTCTGGTCGCAGAGCGTCACGCGAAACACTCGGAGTTGGAGCTACGCTTGAGTCGACTGGCAGAACTTCGGCAGCACCTCGACGGCGCGCATTAAGCGCGCACGTCAATCAGAATCCGCCCTGACACTTCATTGTTGATGAGTTGCTCGGCGGTGTCTTTGACGTCCTCAAGCCCAATGGTCCGTGTGCTGGCATCGAGTTGATCGGTAGTGACGTTTTCTGACAGTAATTGCCATGCGCGCTCACGAGTTTCGGTGGGTGCATGAACTGAATCAACACCCTGTAATCGAATGTTTCTCAAGATAAATGGGAAGACGGTTGTCGAAAACTGGAATCCACCAGCATTTCCGGTGGCTGCGATCACACCGTTATACATGATTTGGGGAATTAAGGTCGCAAGGATCTGGCCACCTGCGGTATCGATGGCACCTGCAAAACGGGTACTTTCTAATGGTTTTGGATCGCGGGTGAAATCGGCTCGATCGAGAATTTCTGTGGCGCCCAATTGTTTCAATCGCGCATGTTCAGACTCACGACCGGTAATGGCATGTACTTCATAGCCTAGAGTGGACAGCACAGTGGTGGCGATGCCTCCCACGCCACCACCGGCTCCAGAGACGGCGATCGGCCCATCAGCGGGTTTGACGCCCGAATCCAGTAGCGCGATGACGCAAAGCATCCCCGTCAGACCGCCGGTCCCAAACTGCATCGCTTGACGACTGTCCAGCGCATGAGGTGTTTTAACGAGATAGGAGCCAGGCACCCGAACCTGTTCTGACATTCCGCCAGTGTGTGTTTCACCAACACCGTGTCCGGTCAGAATCACGTGCTCACCGGGATGAAATTGAGGATCATCAGATTCCAAGACCACACCGGCTGCATCAATACCTGGAATCATTGGAAAATGACGGATAATTTTCCCTTTGCCTGTCACAGCCAACGCGTCTTTGTAGTTGAGGGAACTGAATTCATTGGCAATCAACACATTTCCGGTTGAGAGATCATCAGCAGTGAGGCGCTCAATCTTCACGTCTGGAGTTGCAGTGTCTGTTTGGTGTAAGCGGAGTGCGCGAAAATCGGTCATGGGGAGTATCCTTATCAATATCCCCTAATGGTAGGGTGTTTTGACCAAAAAAAAAGAGGAACCGAAGTTCCTCTTTTCTCGAGTCGACTGAGCGATTAGTGCTTAGTCGCAGTCTCGATAGCGCCTTTAACAACGTTAGTTGCTTCGTCGCGGCTCTTCACAAGAGTTTCCTGTGAAGCTTTAGCAGCGTCGATCAAGCGAGCTTGAAGGCCCTGAAGGTAAGACTTCTGTGATTCAACAACAGCAGCCAAATCTTTTTCAGCTGACAGAGCTTTTGCTTGCTCCATCGCGCCTTCTGCGAGTTCTTTAACAAGCGCAGTCTGCTGTTCAGCAAGAGCTTCAACAGTTGCTTTGTTGATTTCGAACAAGTCAGTCATTGGCTTCATTGCAGTTTCGTAAGACTTCATGTCAAACGCTTGCTTCATGTTAGCCTGCATATCTTCGATCATTTTTGCGTACATAATCATTCCCCTTTCAATGGTTTTGTGCGATGCACAAGATTTGAGAGAAAGATATCATGTTGCAGTGCAACGTCAACACTTTTTTGTGCGTTGCACCAAAAAACTTATTCGTCTTTGGTCGAAGGCTTGCCGCCCAGTATGGTTTGAGACATGGATTCCCAGAGTTTCATGTTGTCTTCAGTCATTTTCTGCAGTACGCCAATGGGCGAGGTCGCACCAATCACGGAGCGAACTTGGTCCTGCATGACTTCTTGTTGGTTCAAGAAAAATGAAATGGATTGTTCGAGGAAATGCGCCATGTTGGTTTGCATGCCTGATCCGTAGAAACGGATTAAGTGCTGAAGCACTTCGTTGGTGAGCACGTGCTCGCCAGCATCATTTTCCTGTTCCATAATGATCTGGAGTAGGATGGAGCGCGTGAGATCATCTCCGGATTTGGAATCCACCACACGAAAGCGTTCATGGCCAAGCACTAAATCCCGAACGTTATCTATGGTTACGTAGCAGCTTTGCGACGTGTCGTAGAGTCGGCGATTGGGGTATTTTTTCAGTGTTCGCATGGGAATGCCTGTTTATGTGAATTATTCTTACGGAAGATACTCACAAATTGATGCGAGCGCAAAAAGTTTGAGAGGCTGGGTTTGCAAGGATTACAGGGCTTTGACCCGTCAAAACACGAATGGATTCAGGCTTGGCTTGCCAGATTGACCGCGGAAAGCCAATTACTTCCATTCTTTGAACCGTCCGGAGCCCATGATTTCGGGCGTTTGCTCACTGCGCTTTCGGTTGAGGACCCTGATCGATTCCGGGCATTCTCAAGTCAACTCTTCCCGAAATTACTGAGCGCTCTTCTGGATGCAGAGACTGACGACTCTGCTTGGTCGCGACTATTTGATGAGGTCAGCTCGTCATTTCCAGAGGTGGGTGGTTTTGATCGATCGCAGATTTTGTGGCTCATCCGACAAGTTCAGGCGACTGACGATTTGCTGGTCAAACTCCGGTCCACGTTTGAGGCCGGTGAGATGAATGTTGAACAAGGTCTCGAGAATTGGCGCCAAGATATTCTTGCAGGTGCCATCTTGCCTGATACGTTAAGACCGGATGCGTTTTCTTTGGGTCGTAATTTGGCCTCAACGCCAGGCGATGTGGTTTTCGAGAATCAACTGTTTCAGTTGATCCAGTATCGACCAGCGACCGAGTCGGTGCATCAAAATCCGATTCTGTTAATTCCTGCTTTTGTGAATCGGTTTTATATTTTGGATCTCTCCGGCGAGTATTCGATGGTCCGTTGGCTGGTTGATCAAGGCCATACGGTATTCCTGATGAGTTGGATTAATCCAACAGAGATGCTGGCACCCTATGACATGACGCATTATGTGTTGGACGGTGGGTTGGCTGCACTGGATCAGATCGATCGCATGTTGCCGAGGACTCGGACACAATTGATGGGCTACTGTGCCGGTGGGGTGGTTGCAACGCTGCTGACTGCTTGGTTGAAGGCGCGCGGTGAAGATCGCATCGCCTCATTGTCGCTTTTAACAACCCTGTTGGATTATTCAGATCCCGGACCCTTGGGCCAGTTCGTGTCTGCAGAGACGATTGAATCGCTTCGGAAACCTTTAACAGAGATGGGTTACTTACCGGCCGAACTGATGTTGCGGACCTTTGCAAGCTTACGGCCGCATGATCTCCTGTTCGGGCGCATGTTGAATTCTTATGTACTCGGCCAACGTGCAAAGCCCTTTCCTCTTCTGCACTGGCTTGGTGACGGCACTCGAACACCTGCCTCTTTGGTGCTGTGGATTTTGGAGCAACTCTATTTGAAGAATGCGTTGGTGAGTGAGTCGCAAATGCAGCTTGCCGGTCAGTCGATCGATCTCTCTGCCATCGACTGCCCCACGTTTCTTCTCGCCACGGAAAGCGATGACATTAGCCCTTGGCAGAGTGTGATGATGGCCGCCGATCGCTTTGGTGTAGAGCCTGTGTGCGTGCTTGGCCAAGGTGGCCATAATGCGGGCGTCATCAGCCCACCCACCAAACAACGGCATGACCACTATCGCTTAGATTCATCGGACTGGTTGAATAAAACGATCGCGGTACGATCTGAGGGAAGTTGGTGGTTGACCTGGAATGAATTCCTAGAGAAGCAGCAAGGACCATCTGTATCACCACCGGCGCCAGGCGGGGGGATTCGACCCGTGATCGAGGAAGCGCCGGGTCGATACGTGAAGCAATCCTGAAGTTTGGCGTTTTTCAAACACTTCTATACACTTCGCGCGCTAGAAACACTGATTGAGACCCAACGTGAATCAAATTGAACGGGAAGGTGCGATTCGACGCACATTCGCCATCATTTCGCACCCTGACGCTGGTAAAACCACCATGACCGAGAAGCTCTTGCTGTTCGGCAATGCGATTTCGGTCGCAGGAACCGTCAAGGCAAGAAAAGCAGCGCGGCATGCAACATCTGACTGGATGCAGATGGAACAAGAACGTGGCATTTCGGTGACCACTTCGGTGATGCAATTTCCCTATCAGGGTCGAGTTGTCAATCTTCTGGATACCCCTGGGCACGAGGATTTTTCCGAAGACACCTACCGTACTTTGACCGCGGTGGACTCGGCATTGATGGTGCTTGATGGCGCTAAAGGCGTCGAGGATCGCACCATCAAATTGATGCAGGTATGCCGACTACGGACCACGCCGATTGTTTCATTCGTCAATAAGTTAGACCGTGATATTCGTGATCCCATCGAATTGATGGATGAGGTCGAAGAGGTTTTGAAGATCCACGCGACACCTGTGACTTGGCCGATTGGGATGGGACCGCACTTCAAAGGTGTCTATCACCTGAGAACAGATACTTTGCATGTCTATGTCAAAGGTCAAGGCGACCGTATTCCTGATGATATCCGAATTCAGGGATTAGATTCAGATGAAGCGCGTGAGCTTTTAGGGACTGAGTGGCAGGATTTTTCAGATCAGGTTGAGCTCGTTAGAGAAGCGACTCCTGACTTTGAGGTTGACCGATTTTTGGCCGGTGAGTTGACGCCCGTATTTTTTGGCACGGCCATGGGTAATTTTGGTGTGCGAGAGATGCTGAATGATTTTGTGGAATATGCACCAAAGCCCATCGTGCGAGAAACAGAAACACGTGCAGTGAATCCCACTGAAGAGAAGTTCAGCGGGTTTGTCTTTAAGATTCAGGCGAACATGGATCCGAAGCATCGTGACCGCATCGCCTTTCTACGGGTGTGCTCAGGAGCCTACAAAAAAGGCATGAAGATTAAGCATACGCGGATTGGTAAAGACGTCAGAATCTCAGATGCCGTGACTTTTTTAGCCGGTGATCGGGCATCGGCCGAAGAGGCATACCCCGGCGATATTTTAGGTCTTCACAATCACGGCACGATTCAAATTGGAGATACCTTTACCGAAGGAGAAGATCTGCAATTTACCGGGATCCCGCATTTTGCGCCTGAGCTATTTCGACGTGTCCGTCTCAAAGATCCGTTGAAAACCAAACAGTTGCAGAAAGGGCTCACCCAGTTGTCGGAAGAGGGTGCGACTCAGGTATTCATGCCGCATAAAAACAACGACTTAATTGTCGGAGCCGTCGGTGTTCTTCAGTTTGATGTGGTGGCCTTTCGATTATTGGATGAGTACAAAGCGGAAGCGGTTTATGACCAAATCAATGTGTACACAGCCCGATGGATCAAATGTGACGATCCAAAAATGCTCGCTGATTTTAAAAAGAAGGCGTATGAAAATCTCGCCGACGATGGTGGTGGATATCTCACGTATCTGGCGCCATCACGGGCGAATTTGCAGCTGATGCAAGAGCGTTGGCCAGACGTTCAGTTTTTGGAAACCCGAGAGCACTGATCCGTGTGGGTCGATATCAACGTTCATCTCGAGTTGATGTCGGCCTCAACTGAGTCTGTCAACCAAGCCACCAATGCGTCATCGGTGAATTTCATCGCGACAGGGACCCATCCTGATCAATGGCGTTGGCTTGTCGGTCGAACACGTCATTTAGCCTTTGGGCTGCATCCTCAATATGCGGCAGTTTCGTCTGACTGGTTCAGTCTCCTTGAACAGTATTTGGGCAGCCATCCTGGTTCGGCAATGGGTGAGGTTGGGCTCGATTTTAGGCCACACATGCCAGCGCGAGAGATTCAGCAGCGAGTATTTGAGAACCAACTCGCACTGGCCAAGGAACTGGATCGGCCGGTGATTATTCACGCGGTGAAATCGCACACTGAGGTGATTTCAACGCTTAAACGCGTCGGCCTCAATCGGTTCGTGATTCATGCATTTTTGGGATCTGAGGACATTGCAGTCGCTTATTTGACTCTCGGTGGATACCTCAGTGCAGGAGGTCTCATGACACGAACACCAAGGCCCCGCGCGTTAGACGTTTTTCGCAACATGCCAACACACCGATTACTTCTGGAAACAGATGCTCCAGATTTACCCATGACTGAGATGGTTGAAAGCTCTCCCGAGCACTTACCAATGATCGGACGATCACTGGCGGCAGACTTGGGGATTAGCGTACCGGCTCTTGAACAACTGAGTTACTCAAATGCGTGTGTGTTGTTCGATCACGATTTCTCTCAATGAGACTCAAGACTGAGGGTACGATCATCAACACAAGCACGGTGCCGTACGCGAGCCCAAAGACGATGGTTGTTGCCATTGGAATTAAGAATTGAGCCTGAGGTGAGGTTTCAAAAAGGATCGGTGTTAGTCCGGCGATGGTTGTCAGTGATGTCACCAACACAGCTCGGAAACGGAGACAACTCGCTTTCACAATGGCCTCCATGTGATCCTCACCTGCATCGATCAAGCGTCGGTAGGTGTCCACCAATACGATGGAATCATTAATCACGATGCCAGATAAACCAAAAAAGCCGAATAACGAAAGGACTGTCAGGTCAAGGCCCATGAGCCAGTGACCGCTAATCGCTCCGGTTAATCCTAAGGGGATGGCAATCAATACTGCAAAGGGCCACGAATAACTGGAGAAAACCCAAGCGAGGATAATGTAGATCATGGTCAGTGCGACCAATACACCGACTTTCATATCGGCGAAGGTTTCTTCGCGATCTTGAGCGCGGCCCTGAATATTGGATTTCAGTCCGAACTTAGCTGTGATTTCCGGTAAAGCCGTGGTGCGCACATCGGAGAGAATTTCGGACGCATTGGCGATGAGATTATTCACATCAGCACTCACCACAATGCTCATTTGGCCATCGGTCCGCCGCAGTTCATCGAGTCCTCGTCTGGATTCAAATGTCGCAACGACAGGAAGTGGGACAATGGCGCCTGAGGTGGTCACGATCGGCAATTGGTCTAGGGTTGCCAAGCGATCACGTTCCGACTCCGACAATGACAAAAGCACATCCACCTCAATGCCGTCTTCATAAAACGTTTGTAGTGTTCGGCCTTCAAACGCGCCGCGAAGTTGTCGCGCCAACTGCTGTGATGTGAGATTGAGCTGTCGACCTTGCGGTGTTAATCGCACGACGAGCTGCTCGGCACCAAAAGGAAGATCATCATCAATATTGGACACGCCGGGGTAGCGTCTCAAACGATCCTGAATTTCAAGAGAAGCGGCTTTTAAGGTGTCAGCATTGCCACCGGTGAGCTTGATCTCAATCGGTTTCGATGGCGGTCCGCCTTGTGCTTGACGGATGGAGAATTTTTCAATGCCGCCCGGCAACTGAATTTTTTGCCGCCATGCGTCGATCACGACGTCATTCGGAGGCCCGTCGAGCTCGCTAGTCAGCATGACCTTCAGTGTCCCATAATGATCGCCGGTTCCTCCGCGGACGCCTGGCGCCGAGAGCTGTCTGTGTTGCATTAATGTATGACGAATGACGGTGCCGCCAAACTCGTCGTTGACCGCATTCGCAGTCTCTTCGAGGTGATCCAGAAATCGATCGACGTCATCTGGGGTCGTGCCCGTGGTGAACTGGGCACCGGCCCATAGGGTGGTGCCATCAATCGATGGGAAAAACGTGAATTTGACACGACCACCGGAAATCAGGCCCACCGATAAGATAAAGAGCGTCAGAGCGGTGATGAGAGTGAGTGCGGGGGCTTTGAGAATGACGCCAACGAATGGTTTGAACACGTGATCTCGAAAGTTGAGAAAACCGCGATCCAAGGCTTGTCGAATTTTGCCTTCGTCATGCCGATGGCCGCGGTTCAAGCTTTGTTGTAGATGTCCGGGAAGAATGAGAAAACACTCGATCAGCGAGGCGACGATCACACAAATCACAATAATCGGAATGTCTTTGAGTATTGACCCAATCACGCCGCCGACAATCAATAGCGGTGAAAAGGCAGCGATGGTCGTTAGGCTTGACGACACCACAGGTGCAAGCATGCGTTCTGACCCTTGCAAGGCCGAATTGAGTGGCGTTTGTCCTGATTGATAAAGGGTCAAGGTGTCCTCTGCGACCACGATGGCGTCATCAACAATCACACCAAGCGCCATGATCATTCCAAATAGGCTGATCATGTTGATGGTTCCGCCGATCATCCAAAGAATCGCCAGCGTTGCTAGGAATGAGACCGGGATGCCGAGAGTCACCCAAAACGCGACGCGCTGATTCAAAAACAGGTACAGAATGATGACGACAAAGAGTAAACCGGTCAGTCCGTTTTCCAGTAGCAGATTGATGCGGTCATCGAGGTATTGCCAGCGTTCATCCAGAACAATCAACTCAGTGCCTTCGGGGAGTTGGGCACGTGCTTCAGTGAGCCATTGGTTGGTGATTTCCGCCATTTCCAAGGTGGAGTCATTCTCAGTGCGTTGTGGAATGATTTCGACAGCGGATTGGCCTTGATACGTCAGATAGGGTGCTTTTGGATCCACTCGATCCCGAACAGTGGCGATGCTGCCAAGGCGCATTCCCACAGGGGAGCCATCGAGCGCAATAATGGTGTTGGCGATGTCGGTTTGACTTCGGCCTTGTTCCAAGCTTCGCAGTTGGCGTTCTCCATCATCGCGACCCGCGGTCCCTGCGGGTAGATCGCGCGCTTGGGTGAGAATTCGATCCGCCAGCATATCCAGGGTTAAGCCGAGTGAGGCGAGCGTTTCTGCACTTGTTTCGATTTGCATCTCACGCGTCGGCAGGCCTCGAAAGTCAACTTTTCGAATCCCCCGTGCCAGCAGTTCTTGTTCCGCCTTCAGTGCCAACTTTTGTAATTCAAACGGTGTCAGCGGACCGGTGATCAGCAGATTTGAGATATCCTCGTAGCGTGTCAGAGACGACACCATGGGGTCTTCAGCTCCTTCGGGGAGCGTTAGGTTTTGGTCGATTCGCTGGCTAATATCATCAAGTGCTTGTGATAGATTCGCCCCGTCAACTAACTCAATTCGAAAGCTTGCCGACCCAAATTGGCTAGTCGCATCAATGGAGTCAATGACGGCGAGTTCTTCAATTGCGTTTTCAATGGGGACAGTGAGGCCTTCCTGAACGTCTTCGGCAGTCGCACCTGGCCAGGCGACGGACACGGTGATGATGTCGAGTTCAAAACTGGGGAAAAACTGTGTCCGCAATCGATCAACACCGATGAAGCCGGCGATGATCATAATGACCATCAAGAGATTGGCTGCGACCCGATGTTTGGCAAACATGTGCACAAAGCTAATCACTGAATGACCTCAACTTTCAGACCAGTGACGGCAGCCGGTAGGCGCGAGACGAGGATTGGATCACCATTGTGGATCTCAGGGGATCGCACCAGGATTTCGGTCTTATTTTCCCCGGGGCGCTGACCTAAACGTTCTACTGTCACGGCTTCCAGTGTGTTATCGGATGTGATGCGATAAATGAGATTGCCACCGTAAAGGGCATCTGTCGGTAGAACAACGACCGACGGCTCAGGCACCAGTTCAACGGAAACCGACAACACACTCCCTGTGGGGGGGAGTTGAGTATCTGAAGTAAAAAACGCATCAATCGACCCGGTATTGTCACGAACGGCACCACTGACTCGAGTCAGTTGCAACTGATGTCCGCGGTCGGTTGAGGCGGTTACTGGAGTTTGTGTGCGGATTGCGTTGGATAGTGCGAGGCCAACCGACGCTGGAACCTGAACTCGAATCTCGCGCCCGGAGTCGGGTGCAAAGATCAGTAAGTGTTGGTTGGATTGGACCCGGTCACCGGCGACAACGTTGACTTCGATAACTTGTCCATCTGCCGGCGCTTTCACCTGAGTGGATTCGAAGTCTCGAGTGGCAGCGCGCACTTCAGCGTCAAACCGTTGAATGGCAGTCGTCAATTGGGTCCGCTTCGATTCCACAGTGGCTAAGGCCAGTTCTCGGCGATTGATTTGCAGTTTCTGGCTGACAACCGCTTGTCGAGCAGTGTCGAGGTCTTGTTCGCTTGTGAGGTTGCGTTGTCTTAAATCCTGAATCCGGGCCAGTTTGTGCGTCAAAATATCCAGTGCTTCCTGATCCAGAATGAGCGCTTCTCGATCTTTGGATTCGGTCGCATTTAAGGCGATGAGGTTGGCTTTGGCATCTGCCAAATTGGCTTTGGCTTGCGAGAGTTTGATTTCTGCATCGGTCGCATCAAGCTCGATTAACACGCGACCGGCTTCAGTACGAGCACCTTCCCGGACATGGAGCGCAGCAACATCGGTCGCGATCCGCGCTTTGAGAGTCTGTGTATCTGGATTTTGCACTGAGCCGAATCCATTGAACACTGGGGACACGGTCTGCAGTTCGATGGTTTGCGTCGAAACGCGCCAGACGGCCGCGGGAACGTCCCGAACATCTGCGGTCGGTTTGGATTGGGTTAATAAGAAAAAGCCGCCGATACCTGCGCCAAAAATCGCAAAACCGACCGCAATCGATGTGAAAGGAATACGTCTCATGGGGAGCCTTTTGTTCATGTCGTGTGAGATTACACGCGGCCCCCCAAAGAGACCAGAGGATTACTGACCGATCGCGTACTGTTGCGTATCAGAATCCTGATTTTCGTTCTGGATCTTGACGTAGATCTCTTCTCGATGGATATCAACAGACTTCGGTGCGTTGATTCCTAGTCGAACATGGTTACCAAACAATCCAAGAATTGTGACTGACACATCGTCTCCGATCATCACTTTCTCGCCGATTTTTCGGGTTAATACCAACATGGGCTTACCTCTTATTTCTGTCCGTAGTATGCGTTTGTCCAAGAATTGTCCTAAACATTGCTATGATTTTTTCTGGTCGTCAACTATTTTCGTCCGAAAATCGTGCAAAGTAGGAAATATTTTGGGAAGAATCTTTTGGAATTGATGATTTGTTTCGATTTTGTCCGGGTTTTGTTGAAAAATTAAGACGGCCTGTGAGCTTGTCATCGTCATCAGAGAGGAACTATCGATGTATAAGTTAATTGTATTCGTGCCGGAGGCGGCAAAAGAATCATTGAAGTCAGCGCTCTTTCAAGCTGGCGCTGGGTCTCTTGGTGCCTATAGCCACTGTGCATGGGAATGCTTAGGAACTGGTCAGTTCCTTCCAGGTGATGCGGCAAATCCTCAGATTGGAACCAAGGGGTCCATTGCGACCGTCCCTGAATGGCGGGTAGAAATGTTGGTTCCCGACGACGTTCTTGAGTCGGTAAAACACGCCCTCTATCAGTCGCACCCCTATGAGGAGCCCGCCTTTGATCTGTTTCGTGTGGAAGATGTGATGTCTCGAACTTAGATTCGCGCTGATACAGGGGTTTCGTCACGATCGATGCAATGCAGACGAAACTGGCCTGTTTTGAGATCCTCGCTCAATTGAAGCAAAGTGTCACGGACGGTGTGGAAGGCCAGTTGATCCCAGGGGATCTCGTCAATACTGAAGAGTTGGGTCTCAAGACTCTCTGGTCCTGTACCGTACTGACCATCAGTCAGAAAGGCGAGGTAGAGCATGTAAACTTGACTGATCGTTGGTATCGAAGTGACGACATACAGTTGGTCGAGCTTCGGAGTCGCCCGCGCTTCCTCCCAGGTTTCGCGAAGTGCGGCTTGGGCCACTGTCTCACCATTTTCCATAAAGCCTGCAGGGAGTGTCCAGAGCCCATAGCGCGGTTCAATGGCGCGCTTACAAAGCAACACTTTGTGATCTTGTAACACCACGCAACCTGCGATGATTTTTGGGTTTTGATAATGAATTGTGCCGCAGTCTTCACACAGGTCCCGAGGTCGGTTATCGCCCTCGGGAACGCGGCGACTGGTTTCTGCGCCGCAATTTGAGCAAAAGTTCATAGGGCTCTCCTCGGTTTGTTCTTATACTAACCAAATGCATGTGACGAAACAGGATGTTCAGAAAAAACTTCATTCGACCGAGCCGAGCCATTTGCCGCATTGTCGAGGGCGGGCTGCGGTCGCTTTTGTGATTTCAGGGCGTTCAAATCCGATGTTAACGCTGTGTATCAAGGCATCACATTTGCGGAAACATGCGGGCGAAGTATCGCTTCCTGGTGGCAAATTGGAAGATGATGATCGCTCTGCAGTGGCTGCGGCACTCCGAGAATTGCACGAAGAAACAGGCTTGCAGCTAGAGCAACATGATGCACTTGGGTATTTAAACCCAATCGAGAGTTTGTATGAGTTGTCAGTCATCCCCTGTGTATTTTGGTCAGACACCGTCCTTCAAGGATCGCCACAAGAACAGGAAATTGCTGACGTCTTCACGATTCCATTGACTGAATTTATCGAACAAACGCCGCGTTTTGAGTTAAGCAGTCGCCGCTTGCCCGAGCGCTGGATGCCAAGATGGCGCTACAACAATGTCGATATCTGGGGCTTGACTGCGCTCATCGTGAACGATTTTTTCGAAACCGTGTTCAACGCTCGATTTCAGGAAGCTCCACCTTCCAAGCTCTGACCGAACGCACGCGATTGTCCTGAATGGCTAAGACTTCCAATCGATAGTCTCCCCACTGAATCCCGAGCGTGTTTTCAGGAATAAACTCAAGTAACTCAACAATGAGCCCACTCACAGTCCGTGGCCCATCCGTTGGAAGCTCCCACTCAAGAATGCGATTCAGATCTCGAATGGTCGCAGAGCCATCGATAATAAAGGTTCCATCTTCTTGGGGATGAACGTCTGGAGAGGTTTCTTGAATATGATCCGTGGTAAATTCCCCAACGATTTCTTCTAAAATATCATCGATGGTGACCAGCCCCTCAATTTCCCCGTACTCATCAACAACGACAGCCAGCCGTTCTCGCTCTTTCTGAAAATTGTAGAGTTGGGTATGCAAAGCAGCGCTGTGTGGAACGTAATAGGGCTCTTCACAGAGCTCTGTCAGTCGGTTCTTAAATTCGGTTTCATCTGTCAGCAGTTCGGGATTATCGAGAAGCTTGAGGGCTGTTCTGGCATGCAGGACACCGACTAACTCCTCGACGTCTTCATGGAACACAGGGAGTCTTGTGTGCTGGGTTGAGCGAAGTTGACTGACCAGCTCTTCGACTTCATCGGTCAGATCAAGACCCACAATCTCACCTCTTGGGACCATGATTTCGTCAACCTGGACTTTCTCAAGATCAAGAATTGATAACAGCATACCGTGTCGCCGCGCAGGAATACGATGCCCGCTTTGCATCATGAGAGTGCGAAGCTCTTCCTTGGTCAATCGATCACGATTCGAGCTCTCTGGATTAATGCCCAAAATGCGGAGTAATCCGTTAGATAGCAGATTGGTCATCCAGACTAGGGGGTAGGCCAATCGCAGCAAGGGAACGAGAATTAAACTCGCAGGCTTTGCAATCCGTTCTGGATGCAGGGCCGCAAAGGTCTTTGGAGTGACCTCGGCAAAGATCAGAATGACAAGGGTGAGGACGCCTGTGGCAATGGCAACGCCTGCATCTCCAAACACACGGACAGCAAGAACGGTGGCGATGGCCGAGGCCAGGATATTGACAAAGTTATTGCCGATCAGGATCAGTCCAATGAGTCGATCAGGGCGGTCTAGCAGTGAGAGAATCCGGGCCGCCGCCTTTGAGCCTTCTTCGGCTTGGTGTTGAAGTCGAACACGATTGATCGCCATGAGGCCAGTCTCAGAGCTCGAGAAGAAACCGGATAACACGATTAACAGCAGCAGAATTCCGGCTAGTGCTTCGTTGGAGATATCACTCAAAGGGTGTGTCCATCACAACAGGAATTCCAAAATGGCTTTACTACCGAGGTAACCAACACAGAGCAATGCAGCCGCACCGATGGCAGTCTTCCGCATGGTGCGTGTCACACCGCCTTGGTTGACATGTTGCCAAAGAGCGAGTGCCATTCCACACCAGGCAAGGACGGACAGCGCAGTTTTGTGTGCCAGGTGCTGCGCCCAGAAGTCTTCAACGTACATCACTCCGGTCACGAGGGCGATGGTGAGTACGACCCAGGCCGTCTGAACGGTCCGTAAAAATAAATATTCCATGGCATCAAGCGGCGGAAGCGCGGCGATCAGGGGTGTCAAAGGACGCTCTTTCAGCTTGGCGTGTTGCCACGACAATAAAATCGCCAAGGTTCCTGCGTAGGCGACTGCGCCATAGGCGACGATGGACGTTGCGACGTGTACAGCGGTTTCAAAAATGAGGGGATTCATCTGGCTCGACACAGGCCCTGCAACCGAAGTGACTAAGGTAAATAGTCCAGTGAGAGGCGCGACACCAATCAATAAGGCATTCACTGGATGTTTGATGCTAGACCCTAGGATAATCAGTAAAAGCAGGGCGCCCAGCAGGGTACCCATGAGGCCGGTCGTGGGGCGTCCACCGTTATCGCTCAAGCCTTGGATGACCAGGAACACGGCAAGAATGCAGCCAAGAACCCCTAAAAGCTGCGAGGTCGCATCGCGAATCTCACCCTGCTTGAAGGCGTTGAGTTGGCGGATTCCCGATGCAAACAGTACTGAGGTTGCGAGTAATCCCGGAACTAATAAAGACATCATCCTACTCTGAGTCGATTTTTCGTTATCATAGTGCGTTCGAACTCCTTGCTAAAGAGATCACATGTTTAATTCATTAAGTGAACGTCTTTCGAAGACACTACAGTCGATGGGTAAAAAAGCCCGTCTAACAGAAGACAATATAGCGAGTACGCTGAAAGAAGTCCGCAAAGCATTGCTTGAAGCGGATGTTGCCTTGCCTGTTGTGAAACAATTTGTGTCTCAGGTACGTACACGTGCGCTCGGTCGGGAAGTGCGGGCGAGCCTGACCCCAGGCCAGCAATTCCTGAAGGTGGTGCAAAGTGAACTCGAGGCAGTCTTAGGTGGTCCTTCAGAGTCATTGAATCTGGCGCAGCGCCCCCCTGCCGTGGTGCTACTGGCTGGATTACAGGGTGCTGGTAAAACGACGACGGCTGCGAAACTGGCGAAATTCCTCACCGTCCGCGAAAAAAAGAAAGTGTTGATGGTCAGTGTGGATGTCTACCGTCCGGCTGCAATGGAGCAATTGGCGACGCTTGGAGGGCAGATTGAGGTCGATGTGTACCCATCGACGCCAGATCAGGATCCAGTGGCGCTTGCTAAGGCTGCGCGACAAAAAGCGGAAACTGCAGCCTATGATGTTTTGTTGGTCGATACCGCCGGGCGATTAGGTATTGATCAGGAGATGATGCAGGAAATTTCGGGGCTGCACCAAGCGGTGAATCCCGTTGAAACGTTATTTGTGGTGGACTCGATGACCGGTCAAGACGCGGCAAATACAGCGAAAGCCTTTTCGGAGGTGTTGCCTTTGACCGGGGTGATTTTGACCAAAGCGGATGGTGATGCACGCGGTGGTGCTGCCCTCTCGGTGAAAACCATCACCGGGCAGCCGATTAAGTTTATGGGGGTCGGCGAGACCGTGGATGGACTGGAAGCCTTTCATCCTGACCGATTGGCGTCACGGATCCTTGGTATGGGCGACATTCTCGGCCTGATTGAGGAAGCTGAGCAAAAACTCGATAAAGAAAAAGCGGAAAAAGTTGCGAAGAAGGTTTTAAAAGGAAAAGGCTTCGATTTAGAGGATTTTCGTGACCAACTGCAGCAGATGCGAAACATGGGTGGTATGAAAGCATTGCTGGAGAAAATGCCGGGAATGGGGCAGATGGGCTCGCAAATTCAAAACCAAGTGGACGATAAGCAGTTTGTACGTATGGAAGCGGTGATCAATTCGATGACACCCATTGAGCGACGAGACCCTGAGGTCATTAATGGGTCCCGCAAGCAACGTATTGCAGCAGGTTCGGGGACCGACGTCCAAGAAGTGAATAAGGTGCTCAAACAACATAAACAAATGTCAAAGATGATGAAAAAAGTGGGCAAAAAAGGTGGCATGCAAAAAATGATGCGTGGAATCTCAGGAATGATGCCGCCCGGTGGTATGCCGCGGTTGTAAGTTGTACGCAAAGTCATTATCATTGCGCGCCTTTGAATTTTAGGCTCTATAACGAGCGAACACAGGATTGAGAGAACATGGTAACGATTCGTCTTTCACGCGGCGGCTCTAAGAAGCGTCCTTTCTATCACCTGACGGTGACAGATCACAGAAATGCGCGTGACGGCCGCTTCATTGAGCGCATTGGTTTCTTTAACCCAATGGCACAAGGGCAAGCAGAGCGTCTGCGTGTTGACCTTGAGCGCGTCGATCACTGGATCGGCTTGGGTGCGAAAACGTCTGATCGCGTGAAGCGTTTGATCAAGGACGCGCGTCAGGCAGCCTAATGGCTGATCGGATGGTCGTGGGGCGAATACGATCGCCCTATGGCGTGCAAGGCTGGGTTTGGATGGATAGTTTCACCGAAGACCCAGCGACGGTGTTTGAGTGGACACCATGGGTCTTAACCCGACCAGCTGACACAGTGAGTGGACGGCCGGCGGTGGACCGGATTGAAACAACTCCAGAGGTCTGGAAGTTGCGCGACAAAGGATATGTCGTGAGATTAGTTGGGTTTCCCGACAGAGCCGGCGTGGAATCGCTGGTCAATTGTTTGATTGAAGTGGATCAAAGTCACTTGCCACAATTAAACAACGACGAATTTTATTGGCGCGATCTCGAAGGGTGTCGCGTCGAGACAACCAACCGACAGGTGTTGGGTGTTGTCAAAACGGTGATCCCAACCGGCGCCAATGATGTCTTGGTGGTTCGGGGGGATGACGACAGTATGGATCGAAAAGAACGGTTGATTCCGTTTATCGACCAGACCGTGTTAGACGTGAATTTAACGACACGTTTGATACAGGTCGATTGGGATCCGGAATTTTAATGAAGTGGGGTGTTGTCACCCTGTTTCCGACCATGGTGGCCGATGCGTTGGCTCACGGTGTGATTGGACGAGCGATAGACAGGGGATTGGTTGAGTTAACGACCTTTAACCCGCGAGTTTACGCCACCGATGTGCATCAAACTGTGGATGACAGGCCTTATGGCGGCGGTCCGGGAATGCTGATGAAAGTCGAGACGTTAAGAGCCTCGATTGCTGATGCGAAGACCGAACTGCCAAAGGCATCTGTCGTGTATTTAAGCCCTCAGGGTGAACCACTGACGCAACAGTTGGTTCAAGAACTCGCGGCTCTTCCGGAAGTGATTCTGGTTTGTGGTCGTTATGAGGGGATTGATGAGCGGGTCATTGAACTCGACATTGATCGAGAGATTTCTCTGGGAGACTTTGTGCTGTCAGGGGGGGAGCCAGCTGCTGTTGCACTTGTTGACGCAGTGGGTCGTCTGGTTCCCGGGGTACTTGGCCATGCGAGTAGCGCAGCTCAGGACTCATTCAGCGATGGTTTGTTGGATTGTCCGCACTACACGCGACCCGAAGAAATTGCGGGTTTGAGAGTACCGGATGTCTTACTGAGTGGACATCACGGTGACATTGCCAAGTGGCGCCGTAAACAGGCCTTGGGGCGGACGTGGTTACGTCGGCCTGAGATAGTGGAGAAGCAGGAGCTGTCTGATGAGGATCAGCTACTGCTGGATGAATTTATTAGGGAGTCAAAGCCGTGAGCATGAATCCGATCATCGAAGCGCTCAACAATGAGCAAATGAAGACAGACTTGCCTGCGTTCGCGCCCGGTGACACGGTTGTGATCCAGGTGAAGGTGAAAGAAGGTACGCGCGAGCGTCTTCAGGCCTATGAGGGCGTTGTGATTGCGAAGTCAAACCGCGGTCTACACTCGAATTTCATCGTCCGGAAGATTTCGCACGGTGTCGGTGTTGAGCGGACATTCCAACTGCATTCACCACTGATTGACTCGATTGAAGTCAAGCGTCGTGGTGACGTTCGCAAAGCCAAGCTTTATCACTTGCGTGCCCTGTCTGGTAAGGCTGCACGTATCAAGGAAAAGCTGGATACCAAGTAATTTGGGATGACCGTCGATAGCAGCAGAGTTGGGGCTGACTCAGCGCGCACGCTGTCGAAACTCTTTACTTCCTTAGACCAAAAAGACCGGCATGAACTTGCTGGTCTTTTTGCGTTAATGCACGTCAGACCCGTTCAACGAGGCGAAATTCTGTTTCGGCCAGGGGTTTCATGCGACCGATTTGCTGTCGTTATTGAGGGGGCAATTGGGGTCAGTTTGGTGCACGCCGGACGCGAAAAAATGCTCTATCGAGTTGAGCCCGGACAATTGTGTGTTCATACCCTGACAAATCTTTTAAATGATCAGGATTATCAAGCTCAAGCCACTGCTGAGATGGACAGTCGGATCGGCTGGATGGACGCTGGTACGTTTCGAACAGCCTACCGAGAATCCAATGCCTTGCAACGATTGGTGGTGGCTTCACTCTCAGAACGATGCTTCCACTTCGTGCGTGATATCCACGACCTCTGTTTTCGGTCGGTGAGCTCAAGGCTGTCTGAAACATTGCTTGAGTTGGTCGGGCATGATGCCATTGTGCACCGGTCGCATGCCGAGTTGGCTGCTGCCGTCGGTACCTCGCGTGAGGTCATTAGTCGTCAGCTGACGGCGATGGCCAACGATCACTTGTTGGAAGTGAGACGCGGAGCGGTGCGCATTGTTGATTTTGAGACGTTGCTTCGGTTGTCCTCCCCTTCCAAGTGACTTTGTCACAAAAGAAGCGAAGACGACTTGATAATCTCTTGGCATCTAACGGGAGATTGAACCATGTATTCACCACTGTATTTTCTGGCGGCACTCGGGGCTGGTGGCCTTTCGGTATCATTTTTTTTGATGTTGATGTTTTGGATTCCGCATCCAGGTCAACCGATTCCGGTCTTTGAGGATTGGGTGTTGGCTTTTCAAGGCGGCTCGCTTGGGACGCAAGCATTGATTATTCTCGCATTGACGGGTGTTGCGTCTTTCGTCTTCACGCATGTGCGGTTGTTGATGATTAATTACGCTCTCTGGCGTGAATTTAAAAAGACACCGGCGTATCACGAGTTTGTGAATGGCCCGCTGCAAACCCAGGAGCTCGCAGCACCTCTGGCCACTGCCATGACTGTCAATGCCGGACTGATTATCGGTGCGCTCTTTGTCCCAGGTTTATGGTCTGTGGTTGAATATTTGTTTCCACTGGCGATGATTGCCTTTTTAGCGATTGGTATTTGGGCAATTCGTCTGTACGCGCGTTTGTATTCTCATGCCATGAGTGGTCAAGTCAATATCGGTGGTACGGCAAGCTTTGCGCAGGTCCTGCCGGCCTTTACGTTTGCGATGGTTTCAGTCGGGTTGGCAGCGCCAGCGGCCATGTCACATACACCTTGGGTCGTGGGCGTGAGCCTCGCCTTTTCCACATTTTTTGCAGTCGCTGCGATGATCATCGCCGTGCTCAAAACAGCCCTCGCACTCTCGCACATGTTGAGCAAAGGTGTGGAAGAGACAGCCCTGCCGACTCTTTGGATCTGGGTCCCGATTCTGACCGTTCTTGCGATTACGCTGATGCGTCAGGATCACGGTATCTCGCATACGCTTGGACTGGCCAGCGCAGGGACATGGTTAACGCCCTTATTGATGGTGGTGTCCGCTCAATTCTTTGTCTTGCTCCTTGGTGGCTTTGCGATGCGTAACCATCGGTACTTGGCAAAAGTGTGGCGAGGCGATGTCAAAGGAGCCCCAGTATTCGCCTTAATCTGTCCGGGAGTTGCGTTGTCGGTCAGTTTACAGTTTCTGATTAACAAAGGATTTGTCGCGGCCGGATTACTCACTTCATTTAGCATGGCTTATTGGATATTCAGTGTGGCGCCACTGGTTGTCATGGTAGTCACCATCATCGTGTTTATGCGACTCTCTCGAAACTTTGCAGAAGAGCGTGCTAATCTCGGTGGCCATGAACACGCGCTCGGATCTTGATGCCTATTTGGACGCGCTCTATCTTGAGCGCGGCCTGTCGGAAACGACTTTGCGCGCTTATCGGGTCGATCTCGAGGGCGCCTCTTTATTCGCGCAGTCCCTCAATCAATCGCTGGACACACTCGCTGAATCAGACATCAATGCCTGGATTGGCTCGTTGTTCTCTGACGGTTTAAAAATCACTTCGATTCAACGAAAGTTGTCCGCCCTCCACGGGTTTTATAAGTATCAGATTCGTCATCGACGGCGAGAAGACGATCCGATGGCTCGCATTCAACGGCCGTCCAAAGGTCGGCCACTTCCCAAGACCCTCTCTGAAGCCGACGTGAACAAGCTCATTCACACGCCCAATACCGACACGTTAATTGGTTTGAGGGACCGAGCGATGCTGGAAGTACTGTATGCATCAGGACTTCGTGTGAGTGAATTGTGCAGCCTAGAGCGCTCCAATATCAGTCTTGAGCAGGGTGTTCTTCGTGTCCTTGGTAAGGGCAATAAGGAGCGATTGGTTCCGTTAGGAGATGCAGCCAGGCAGTGGCTGCAACGCTACCTTCTGGAGGCACGTCCTGAGTTGCCAGATCCACGGGGCCAATCGGTATTTCCCGGTCGGACCGGCGCACCGATGACGCGTCAAACATTTTGGCATCGATTAAAGCAGATCGCACAAGTTGCCGGGATCCATGGCGACTTGAGTCCTCACACGCTCAGGCATGCATTTGCGACACATCTTGTGAATCACGGTGCAGATCTTCGAGTCGTCCAGCTACTTTTAGGTCATGAGGACCTTTCAACCACGCAAATCTATACCCATGTAGCGAGAGAGCGGCTCAAGCAGTTGCATACCGCACATCATCCACGCGCTTGAGTTACACTTCCGGTTCCATTTGAAGAGGACGAACTATGCGTTGGTTGGCGTTGGTATTCACCCTAGTTTCGATCACAGTGACAGCTGACGAAGCGCGGATAAAACAAGCAATTACAGGGATCAATCCGATGATTCAGATCGAATCGGTGAACGCGGTTGATCAAACTCCTTTCTTTGAGGTCACCCTCACGACTGGAGAACGCATTTATACCGATGCGACGGGATCACATTTTATTGCTGGAGATCTTTATCAGGTCAGCACCGGCGGAGTGAAAAATCTCACAGATATCGGTCGACGTACGGACCGTCAGGCACTTCTCAGCGGCCTTGATGAATCGAAGCTTGTGGTGTTCTCGCCGTCGGGCGAAGTGAAACATCGGCTATTGGTGTTTACAGATATCGATTGTGGATATTGCCGCCGTCTTCACAGTGAGATCGAACAACTGCTTGAGAATGGAGTTGAAGTTCGTTATGCGGCATTCCCCAGAGCAGGTGTGGGTTCGGATTCTTACACCAAGTATGTCTCTGTTTATTGCGCCAAAGATCAAAACGGGGCCATGACGCGAGCCAAACAAGGCGAGACGCCTGAAGTCGCGACTTGTGATAACCCAATTGCTGACCAGTACCAACTGGGTCAAAAGCTTGGAATTACAGGGACACCCACTTTGATTTTCGAGTCAGGCGAGATGCAACCCGGTTATGCACCCTGGCAGGACCTTCTAAAGCGTATGAATCAGCTTGGTTCTTGAGCTACAATCGATGGTTTCAACTGGACTGAGTATTATTAGTGGACACACGATTTCCTCGCATTGAGCGTCTTCCTCCTTATGTCTTCAACGTCATCGGTGAAATGCGTCAGAAGGCACGAGCGGCGGGCGAAGATGTTATTGATTTTTCGATGGGGAATCCGGATCAACCGACGCCGGATCACATTGTTAAAAAATTGGTCGAAACGGCTAATCGCGAAGACACTCATCGGCATTCTCAGTCGAAGGGAATACCGAGGCTGCGCCGAGCCATGGCTAACTGGTACAAAACGCGTTACGACGTTGATTTGGATCCAGAATCTGAAGTCATCACCACGATTGGATCGAAAGAGGGGCTTGCTCACCTGGCGATGGCGACATTGGGACCAGGTGATGCGGTTCTAGTCCCAAACCCAGCTTATCCGATTCATCCGTACGGGTTTGTGATTGCTGGCGCTGACATCCGTCACGTACCCCTGTTGCCCGGCCAGGATTTCTTTGGCGAACTGGTCAAAGCGATTGAGACTTCATGGCCTCGACCAAAAATGTTGGTTCTGAATTTTCCAGCCAACCCGACGGCGATGTGCGTTGAGCTCGATTTCTTTGAAAAAGTGGTCGAAATTGCGCGTGAACACAACATTTGGGTGGTACAAGATATCGCTTATGCGGACATCGTGTTTGATGGCTATGTCGCACCCTCGATTCTGCAGGTTCAGGGTGCCAAAGAGATTGCAGTTGAGTTCTTTTCCTTGTCGAAAAGTTACAACATGCCCGGTTGGCGTGTTGGCTTTGCGGCCGGCAACAAAGAATTGATTGGCGCTTTAGCGCGGATCAAGTCCTATCTCGATTACGGGACATTTACCCCGATTCAGGTCGCAGCGATCGCAGCACTTGAGGGCGATCAGGATTGTGTGAACGACATTCGAGACATGTATCAGTCGCGTCGTGATGTGTTGTGTGAGGGACTCAATGCATTGGGTTGGCCGGTTGAGAAACCGAAAGCCACCATGTTTGTGTGGGCCAAGATCCCAGAGCAATACCTGGAAATGGGATCACTCGAATTCGCGAAGAAATTGATTCGTGATGCCAACGTAGCGGTGAGTCCAGGAATTGGTTTTGGCCAGTACGGCGATGATCATGTGCGCTTTGCACTGATTGAAAATGAACATCGGACGCGACAGGCGCTTCGGAATATCAAGCGCTTATTTCGTGTCGAATCCACTATGACTCAAACGTTCTAAGGATAGATTCTTGAAACCTATTTCTGTTGGCCTTGTTGGCCTCGGTACCGTCGCTCAAGGCACACTGAATGTGCTGGCTAATAATCGTGAAGAACTGGCTCGTCGTGTGGGTCGTGAGATTCAGATTACCCACGTCGGTGCGCGGCGAGATCGTGATGGGGTCGATTTATCTCAAGTGAAGGTGTCGCGGAATTTGATGGACGTCGCGCTTGATCCGGAAGTGGAAATTTTTGTTGAGCTCATTGGTGGATGTGATTATGCACTGGAGCTCATCGAGGCCGCGATTGATTCTGGCAAACATGTGGTGACAGCGAACAAGGCGTTGATCGCAGAACACGGGAATGCTTTATTCGAGAAAGCTCAGGCCAAGGGTGTGACGATCGCGTTTGAAGCCTCGGTCGCCGGCGGCATCCCAGTGATCAAGGCATTGCGTGAAGGCCTGGCGGCCAATCAGATTAGTTGGTTGGCAGGCATCATCAATGGAACCGGCAATTTCATCTTGACTGAAATGCGCGATAAAGGTCGTGATTTCGCGGATGTGTTGGCCGAAGCCCAAGCACTGGGTTATGCCGAAGCGGATCCGACATTTGATGTCGAAGGGATTGATGCAGCTCACAAGCTTTGCATTCTCGCATCGATCGCGTTTGGCATCCCGTTGAATTTTGCAGCGGTCTACACCCAGGGGATTTCCACCATTGATTTGATGGATCTAGATTATGCAGAAGAGCTTGGGTATCGCATTAAACACCTGGGTATTGCGCGTCGGACCGACAAAGGCGTGGAAATGCGCGTCCACCCCACATTGATTCCCGAATCTCAATTACTCGCGAATGTGAATGGCGTGATGAACGCCGTACAAATTCATGGAGATGCAGTGGGTTCAACCTTGCTGTATGGCCCAGGTGCTGGCTCGATGCCAACGGCGAGTGCGGTGGTTGCTGATTTGGTGGATGTTGCTCGTGTTCTGACCGCCGACCCGACTAATCGAGTGCCTCATCTGGCGTTTCAACCCGCGCACATTGATGACTTGCCGATTCTTCCAATTGAAGAAACGGTCTGTCCTTTTTATGTGCGATTGTCTGTTCGTGACGAAGTCGGTGTCTTGGCGCATATCACCAGAACGCTCGCTGATCATGACGTGTCGTTAGAGAGCGTGATTCAGAAAGACGGTATCGTCGGTGAGCCTGTGGCTTTGATCTTATTGACCCATGCGGTCCGTGAAAAAGATGTTTTAGCCGCATTGAGTCAGATCGAGAAACAAAGCTTCGTTCATGCAACTCCCGTGGTGTTGCGTTGTGAGACGCTAGGGGGTCCGGCATGAAATTCGTATCAACCCGTGGACAGGCCCCGATTTTAGGATTTGACGATGTTGTCTTAACTGGGCTTGCCTCGGATGGTGGCCTCTATGTTCCTGAATCACTGCCAACAATCTCTGAAGCGACATTTAGACAGTGGCAGAGTTTGCCTTACGATGCGTTAGCGATTGAGGTCATGTGGCCTTTCGTCGAGGGCTCAATGGCGCGGGAGACCTTTGAAGCGATGGTGCGTGACGCCTACCGCTCGTTCCGTCATACCGCAATCGCACCGAGCAAGCAGTTAACTCATGACACTTGGCTTTTAGAGTTGTTCCACGGACCGACTTTGGCGTTCAAGGATTTTGCGTTGCAGTTGCTCGGCCGGTTGCTCGATTATTTCTTGGCAGAACGCGGTGAGCGCGGAGTAGTGATGGGGGCCACCTCTGGTGATACAGGGTCGGCGGCCATCGAAGGAGCGCGTCATTCGGATCATTTAGATGTCGTGATTTTGCATCCTTACCAGCGCGTCAGTGAAGTCCAACGTCGTCAGATGACAACAGTGCTTTCAGATAACGTGCATAACGTGGCTGTGAAAGGAAATTTTGATGATTGCCAGGCCATTGTGAAGGCTTCCTTTATGGATCAAGCCTTTGTCAATCCGAATCGCTTGCTGGCTGTGAACTCCATTAATCTGGCGCGGATCATGGCGCAGACCGTTTACTATATTTATTCGGGTTTACGTTTGGGTGCACTGGATCGTGAGATCGCTTACAGCGTGCCGTCAGCAAATTTTGGTGATGTTTTTGGTGGGTACCTGGCTAAGCAAATGGGCTTCCCAATTGCACACTTCACAGTGGCGACCAACGCCAATGATGCCTTAGTGCGTGGCTTAAACGGTGATCTATCGAGAAAGCCGCTTGAGAAAACCCTCTCACCATCGATGGATATTGTGGTGAGTTCGAATTTTGAGCGGTTATTGTTCGATCTTCATGATCGCGATGGCGCCAAAATGGCTGATCTGATGCACGCGTTCCAATCTGGTTCCGTCACGCTTGAGGATTCCGTGGTCGATCAAGCCAGAGCTCTCTTTTCGGCGCATGCGGTCGATGATGAGCAAACCTGTGCAACGATCGCACGGGTCTATCGCGAAACCGGCGAATTGATTGATCCTCATACAGCAACTGGTGTTGATGCGTTACAAGTCACACCGCAAGGGATGACGAAAGTCGTCTTGGCGACCGCACATCCTGCAAAATTTGCTGAAGCAGTTGAAAAAGCTGGATTCGATGAGGTTCCTCTGCCGCCTGATATGGCAGATCTGCTAGACCGAGAAGAGCGGTATACCGTCTTAGAGAACGATTTGAATGATGTTCAGTCATTTGTTCGTTCTGTGATGGGGTAGTGCGCGAATCCCGCCCGATTGAAGCCTCAGTGTTTGCTGAGGCTCGTTCCCGTGGATTAGACCCTGTGATTGCCCGCATTGTGGCAGGCAGAATCTCTGATGAGACCCCGCTCGATGTGGTCTTGGATCCGCAACTTCAACATATTGCACCACCATCTGAACTCACCGATATCACCAAAGCGGCGGATCGACTGCAAACCGCGATTCGAGATGGTGAGCGCATTGGGGTATTAACAGATTACGATGCCGACGGCCTGACAAGCCATGCGGTCATCACTGAATCATTGCAGCGATTTGGTGTGTCACCTGAAAACATCTCTCATTGGATTGGTCATCGTTTGGAAGATGGGTATGGGATCTCGGAGACCCTAGTTGATCGATTACTGGAATCGTTACCAGTGCCACAGGTGGTGATTTCAGCAGACTGTGGTTCTTCGGATGAGGTGCAGATCGGTCGACTGAAGGATGCCGGTGTCGATGTCATCGTGACCGATCATCACCGGGTGTCTGATCGCGGACCACCAGCCAGTGCTTGGGCGGTTGTGAATCCAAATCGTGCGGATTGTCGATATCCAGATAAGGCCATTGCCGGTTGTATGGTGTCCTGGTTGGTCATGAGTTTCTTGAGACAACGCTTAATCGATCAAGGAGTCCTTGTTCCAACGACACCAAAGCTCGGTGATCTCTTGGATTATGTCGCACTGGGAACTGTGGCTGACTGTGTTTCACTGGGGTCGAGCGAAACCAACCGGGCCGTGGTCAAAGCCGGACTGTCGCTGATTGCGCGTCAACAGAGACCGTGCTGGCAGGTCGCTCTTTCCCAATTGACGCGTGCACCGCGTGACTTGAATGCGGAATTATTGGCATTTCAGCTGGCTCCTCGTCTGAACGCTCGCGGTCGAATCGCACACTCACTCAGAGGGTACGAATATCTTGTTGCAACGTCCGTTTCTGAGGCGACCAATGCATTTTTAGATCTTGATGCAGACAATCAAACCCGACGGGCGATCGAAAAAACCATGGTCGCACAAGCCAAACCTTTGGCAAAACGCCAGCACCTGCATGGTGGATTCGTGTTGTGCATTGTTTTGGAAAATGGACATGCTGGAGTTCAAGGAATTGTTGCCAGTCGTTTGGTTGAAGCAGAAGGACGACCCACGATCGTTCTGACACCAGGGATGGAGTCCGGGACACTGTCTGGATCCATGCGATCAATTCCAGGCGTTGATGCGAAGATGTTATTGGATCGGGTCAATGCCGTACTTCCCCACGTCATGCTTCGCTATGGAGGGCATACTGGTGCTTGTGGTATGACGATTCGTCAAGCAGCACTGGCTGAATTCAGTCGCGAGTTGCAAGAAATTTATCGCTCAGAGTATGCGGATGTAGGCCCTAAACCCCAGTTTTTGGTGGATGGTGAATTGCTCCCGGAGCAATTCAGTGTTCCTTGGATTGAGCAAATGGAATCGCTCGGTCCATTTGGTCGAGGGTTTGATCAGCCACTGTTTGTTGGACTGTTTCAAGTGGTGTCAGTCCGTCCAGTGGGAAAAGATCGGACGCATTTGAGCTTGTCTTTGGCACTCGAGGGTCGACAAGTCCAAGCGATTTGGTTTTCCGCTCTCGAACCGCACGAACCCCCTCCTGTAAACTCTGGCGATTGGATCGAATGTGTCTACAGTCTCTCGATCAATACCTTTCGTGGCCAGGACGTGTCACTGACAATTCGCCATGGACAAGTCAAACAAGAAGGAAATATGCATGTCTGAAGACGCGGGTGGACAATCAAAAACCTTAGTTCGTGGCTTGTCGATTTTAAACGCCTGCTCGGGATCGCGCTCTGGTCTGACGCTGGTTGAAATTGCGGAGGCGACTGATTTGGCGCCATCCACAGTGCATCGTCTGTTGGCGACTTTGGAGGCCTTATCTTTCTTGTCGGTCAACAGTGAGACAGGTCGATGGCGGATTGGTGTTGCTGGATTCCGAATGGGTAATGCGTTTGTTCGCTCACGAGACTATGTTGCACAACTGAGACCGTTGATGATCGAGTTGTCGGATCAGACTGGTGAAACCGTGAATTTGGCCATTTTGTCCGGGCACAAAGCTCTGTTTGTCTCACAAATTGAAAGTGCGAACATGATGCGAATGGTCGCGCCCCTGGGGAGCTTGTCGCCGCTCCACGCATCGGGTGCCGGAAAGGCGTTACTTGCTGCTCTCGGTCAGGAAGAGCGGAGTGTGTTGATGGAACAAATCACCTACGAAGCGCTGACAGACAAAACGCATCGATCCCAAGCCTCATTGGACGCTGAGATTCAGACCATTATCGCCGAGGGTCGATCTTATGATCGGCAAGAGCATGTTGATGGAATGCAATGTGTCGCAGCCCCGGTATTTAACGAGCTCGGCTCGCCGATCTGTACCTTGAGTGTCAGTGGACCCAGTGTCCGCATGAGTGATGCTGTATTCATTGATCACGGTGATGCTGTGGCTCAAACCGCTCACACGGCGACCCAGCTGCTTGGCGGGATTCCACCGAATCATTGGATGTCGAATGACTGAGACGATCCTTGCGGTCCGAGGACTGCGAAAATCATACGATGATGTGGTTGCGGTTGATGGACTCGATTTCGAGATCGAGTCTGGTCAGTGCTTTGGTCTTCTTGGGCCGAACGGTGCTGGAAAGAGCACGACACTTGCGCTGCTTGAGGGAATGGAGCTCCCCACCAGTGGCTCGGTGACCTATCGCGGTGGAGCGCTTCCTGCGGACTACCAAGACCGCGTCGGCATTCAGTTCCAGGCGACCGCACTACAGGATTATCTGACACCTTTTGACAACTTAAAGCTGTTTTCCAGTTTCTATGATGATCCGATTTCGATGGATCGGTTAATTGAACAATTTCGCTTAGGTGAGTTCCTTCACCGCGATGCACGACGACTGTCGGGTGGACAAAGACAGCGGTTATTGCTCGCCTTGGCACTTGTTCATAATCCCGAAATCGTGTTCTTAGATGAACCGACAACTGGTCTGGATCCGCGTTCGCGGCGGGATCTTTGGGATGTGGTGACGGATTTAAAAGCCGACGGTCGGACGTTGATTTTGACCACACATTACATGGAAGAGGCTGAGGTCCTATGCGATCAATTAGTCATCCTTTCGCATGGTCAAACCCTGCTTCAAGGGACTCCAAAAGCGTTGATTGAAGATGCCGGAGTGGTCGATCTGGATACACTGTTTTTGTCTCTGACCGGTGAATCGTTGGTGACGACTCAAGAGGTGATTGAATGAAATCAGCCATCCGGTCACTGAGACGCATGAAAGCAGTATTTATTGCCAGAAACCTCGAGTATCTCCGAGATCGAGCCAGTTTTGGATGGAACTTAGTGTTCCCAGTGTTAATTGTATTTGCCTTGGCTGTGGTGTTTTCTGGGCCGCCTAAAGCACTATTTACCGTGACCACAATCGGTCAGGAAGCGCTTCCTGAATTGGTGAAGTTTCCTGGTGTGCAGAGCCTCGAAGCAGATCGAACGAAGGCGCTTGAGCGATTGTCTCGGCAACAAACGGATCTGGTTCTGGAAGTCAGCGAACAGTCTGTGAACTATTGGGTCAATGGGAATTCGGCTGCCGGTGCGATTTTAGAAACCTTGCTTCAGTACACCGAAGACCGTCCGTTGGAGCGTGGTGAGACTGATGGCCAAGCGATCCGTTATGTGGATTGGGTGGTGCCTGGCATTCTCGGCATGAATATGATGTACAGCGCGCTTTGGGGTGTGGGTTATGTGGTGGTTCGGTATCGTCAGTCGGGGTATTTACGGCGCTTGAAAGCCACTCCGCTGACGAAGTTTGAATTTTTATCCGCTCAAGTGCTGTCGCGCCTTTTAGTCACCTTAACTGCCAGCAGTATTGTCTTCATCGGAACCAATCTGATCCTCGATTATAAAATGGTGGGCAGTATTGCGTTACTGGTGTTGATTGCGCTGATGGGCGGTCTGGCGATGATTACGCTGGGTCTCGCGATTGCTTGTCGAACCGAAAGTAAAGAATTTGCTGATGGACTACTCAATGCCGTGACCTTTCCGATGTTACTTCTGTCGGGTGTCTGGTTTTCTCTGGATGGATCCCCACAATGGGTACAAACGATAGCGCAGCTGTTACCGTTAACCCACGTATTGGAAGCAGCCCGCGCAGTGATGCTCGATAATGCCGGATTGACAGATATCGCCCTGCACCTCGCTGTGCTTGTGGGATTCTGTATTGTCGGGATGGGTGTCAGTCTTAAATTATTTAAATGGTGATCATGTGAATCAATCTGCACTCATACAGGGAGGTGCAGGCGGCCTAGGACGGGCTTTGGTGGATCGGAGTTTGGAGTCAGGTCGGTTTGATCGAGTCTTTGTGACTGCTCGTGATGCCAGTCGAATTGTGTCCGAGGACCCGCGCGTGGTTCCGATTGCCCTGGATCTGACCGATGATGCATCGATTGCTGAAGCCGCTGAAACAATTCGTGCACTGACCGATCATGTGCATCTCGCAATCACGACAGCGGGTTTGTTGCAAGACGACGCGACTGGCCTCAAGCCCGAAAAGAAACTGGGGGATTTGACGCGAAGTCATATGCAGCGGGTGTTTTCTGTGAATTGTTTCGGTCCGTTTTTGTGGTATGCCGCGTTGGGCCGCCTGATTCGCCATCGAGATCCAATGATCATAGCAACGCTTTCAGCGCGGGTCGCATCCATTGGTGATAATCGATTAGGTGGCTGGCACAGCTATCGAGCCAGTAAGACCGCACAAAATATGCTGACGAAAAATCTCAGTCTCGAGCTTGGACGCACGAACCCAAAAGCAATCGTGGTCGGACTTCACCCAGGGACAGTTGATACAAACTTGTCGAAGCCATTTCAGGCTGGTGTTTCGCCTGAGCGATTATTTACCCCCAAGCAATCGGCGGGTTATCTGTGGGATGTGCTGTTGAATTTGACGCCTGAGCAGTCGGGGCAAGTGATCGCCTGGGACGGCCAGGCGATCGTGCCTTAGATTAGGCGGAGGCGACTTCAGCCGGTGATTGGTTGGGTAAGCGCGCTTTGAACCAGTCAGTATTTTCGACAGCATATTTGCCAGCGCCCTGAAGACCGACACTGATCGCCAATGCGACCAGCAAGAGCGGGAATTCCCAGCCACCGCCCTCGGCCGAAAATAACCAGCCATTTCCGAGATGCATCCAGGTTGCCCCGAGCAGTATCGGTAATGAAAGCCATGCGGCCAGTTTTGTGAAGATGCCAAGAATTAATGCGATACCACCAATGACTTCTCCACCGATGACCAGATAGGCAACAAGCGCGGGTAATCCGATACTTTCAAAATATCCTACCGTTCCGGCAATGGTGAACGTGCCGATCTTCAAGAGATAGCCGTGGGCAAATAAAATCACGCCTAAAGCGATCCGTGTGACAGTCAGTCCTAAGGTTTGATTGTTCATCGTCGTGTCCTCTGTTTTCCGATGTCGATAGAATGACTGCTTATTTTTAGGAATTAAATTATGATTATCAGCACTTGTTTAATTCTATTTTGGAACTAATAAAGCAGTGTGATTCACACGCAAATCGATGAGGGAATGATGGATCGGCTGTCACGAGTACCAATTTTTGTCGCTGTCGCACGCCATGGCAGTTTTGCAGAAGCAGCCAGGCGTCTTGGGATGACCGGTTCTGCAGTCAGTAAACAAGTCCAGCGCTTAGAGAATGATTTAGGCGTTCGATTGTTTCATCGAACCACTCGTCAATTGAGTTTGACTGATGAGGGTTCGTTTCTCTTTGAGCGTTCGGCTCCGCTGGTTGAGGGAATTGAAGAAGTTGGTGAAATGCTTGCGGGTCGAAAAGCCAAACCTGAGGGGTCCTTACGAATCTCTGCACCCGTGGCCCTGGCACAACGTGTTCTCAAAGAGCCGTTGACGTCCTTTGCCTCGCATCATCCGGGAATACAGTTGCATGTCGAGCTCTCTGACCGTTTTGTCGATTTGGTGGGGGAAGGCTTTGATCTGGCGATTCGGATCGGTCATCTGGAAGATTCTTCGTTGGTTGCTCGACGATTGTCTGATGTTCCGATGGTCCTCGTCGGCGCGCCGATCTTATTGGCGGAATACGGCACACCATCGACGCCAGAGGATCTGTCGAGAATTCCATTTATTCATTATGCATCAGAGCGTGCGGTGCAACGTTTGAAACTTCAGCGCGGCTCGGATGAGCCTGTGCAGATAGCGACACAGGCGAAGCTTTCAACCAACAATGATCAAATGATGGTCTCTTTTGCTCGAGCTGGCCAGGGCCTGATTTTATTGCCTCGGTTTATGGTGGAGTCTGAGCTTGATGATGGGCGCTTGCGAGAAGTCTTGCCCGAGTATCGATTGTTTCCTGAACGTAAATTGTATGCGGTCTTTCCGCACGGACGGCATTTGCCATTGAAGACACGAGCATTGATTGATTTTCTGGTTGACGAGCTGGCCATGAACAACCCGAGCACAAAAGGCTCGGGTTTTTAGGGTCTCGCTGACGGAGCGGCTAGTCGTCGCCGCGATTTACGTTGGCGAGCGCGACAGCAGCCATGTTGAAAATCCCGCGTGGTGAATTCGACGCTGTCGCTACATGTGCTTCTTTCTCAAGACCAAGCAAAACCGGACCAACGGTCACGCCATTGCCTAACACTTTGAGCAAGTTCCTCGCGATATTTGCCGAATCGAGGTTCGGACAAATCAACAAGTTTGCTGAACCTGTGAGTTTGCTTTCTGGCAAAAGATCCAGGCGAACTTTCTCATCAAGTGCTGCGTCAGCATGCATCTCCCCGTCAGCCTCAATGTCCGGATAGCGTTCCATAAACATGGCAGTTGCTTCGCGAACTTTTGTCGCCGATGGAGTACTCGATGAGCCGAAGTTTGAGTGCGATAGAAACGCAGCTTTTGGCTGAATCCCGAAGCGGCGGATCTCGTCTGCAGCGAGTTTCGCAAGCACGCACAACTGTTCCGCTGTTGGATCAAAGTTGACATGCGTGTCTGTGAGGAAAATCGTTCCTTGCGGCAAAATCAATACCGTCAAAGCGCCGACGACTGGTGATTCTTGTTTACGGCCGATAATCTCGTCAACCATTTGCAGGTGTTTGCCATAGGTACCAAAAGTCCCGCAAAGCATCGCGTCAGCATCACCACGACGAAGCAGCATTGATGCCACCACGGTGGTATTGGCTCGAACTCGGGTTTGCGCAGCCTTTGGAGTCATTCCTTGGCGAGCCATCAGTCCGTGGTATTCCTCACCGATGGATGTGATCACGTCATCGTTCAGATTGTCGACGATGTCGAAATCTTTGCCTGGAACAATCGAGAGCCCCATAGACTTAATCTTGTCTTCGATCACATGAGGTCGACCAACTAAGGTGACATCAGCGAGTTGTTCGGACACGATCAGTTGGCAAGCCTGCAGCATTTTTCCACCTTCTCCCTCGGCCAACACCAGTCGGCGTTTGGTCGAACGCGCGGCTTCGAACATCGGTTTCATCAGCATGCCTGAGCGGAAGACAAATCGACTGAGGTCATCACGATAGGCATCAAGATCTTCGATGGGGCGGGCGGCGACACCGGATTCCTCGGCGGCTTTCGCGACACCAGGAGGAATTTCCATGATCAACCGTGGATCAAATGGTTTCGGAATTAAGTATTCAGGCCCGAAGGTCAATTGTTCACCTTGATAGGTGCTCAACACTTCATCCGATGGTGGTGAGTGAACCATGGCAGCGATGGCTTCGGCGCAGGCTGCTTTCATTTCCTCATTGATGACCGTCGCACCGCAGTCAAGGGCGCCTCGGAACAAGAATGGGAAGCACAAGACGTTATTGACTTGGTTCGGATAATCCGAACGACCCGTGGCAATGAGTGCATCAGGGCGCACTTCTTTCACAAGTTCGGGCATGATTTCAGGCGTTGGGTTGGCCAACGCGAAGATGACTGGGCGGTCAGCCATGTTCTTCACATCATCTTGGTCGATCACGCCGGGAACAGAGAGCCCGAGGAAGGCATCGGCGCCGACCAGCGCTTCTTTTAATGTGGTGAGATCTGTCTCTCTCGCATAGCGTGCTTTGTATTGATCCATTGGCGCTTCGCGATCATGTCGAAGGACGCCATGTTGATCGCAGACAATGATGTTTTCGTCTTTCACACCGAGAGTTTTCAACATATTCAGACAGGCTAATGCGGCCGCACCAGCACCTGAACACACAAGCTTAATCTCACCCATGTCTTTGCCGAGATAACGCATGGCATTGAGCATGCCCGCTCCGACCACAATTGCAGTTCCGTGCTGATCGTCGTGGAACACTGGGATTTTCATCTTCTCACGCAACCGTGACTCGATTTCAAAGCATTCGGGCGCTTTGATATCTTCTAAATTGATGCCGCCAAATGAAGGCTCAAGTGCTGACACGACGTCACAGAATCGATCCACGTCTGTGGTGTCTACTTCGATATCAATGGAGTTGATGTTGGCAAACTTTTTAAATAGAACAGCCTTGCCTTCCATGACAGGTTTGGATGCCAGAGGGCCGATGGCGCCAAGGCCAAGGACGGCTGTTCCGTTGGTAATGACAGCAACCATGTTGCCACGCGCTGTGAGCTCGGCAGCTTTACTTGGGTCTTCGGCAATTTCGGTACAGGCATAGGCAACGCCAGGACTGTAGGCGAGTGCTAAATCTCGCTGTGTTGCCATCGGTTTTGTTGCTGCGATCTCTAATTTTCCAGCGGGCGCAGCACGGTGGTACCGGAGCGCCGCTTCACGGAGGTCATTCGACATAGAAATGATTTCCAATTTGTTGCGGGGTTGTTTTCCGGTAGTGTAACGCACTTCTTGAAATAGGTAAGAGGACAAACGATGTCGATTCGCCGAATGGGGATAGTTTTTGGGTTAGCGCTGGTGGTGGGATCCATCCTGTCGATGTGGTTGCCGGAAAGCGAATCCACCATCGAGGAACGATTGTTTAACGAAATCACCTATCAAATGAGCGAACTCAAACTCGTCACAGACACCTTGGTCGAGACACGAAACTCCGTCAATGGCACTGCACAACGCCAGATTGATGCTGAACTGCAACGCGCAGCAGATTGGTTGACTGCATTTCAACCGACAGGTGACACGCATGAGATCCGTAAAGCCTATCTCATGGAAGAGCGGGATCGAGTCACGCGCTTGGTCGAAGAGCTGGGAAAAGTGAGAGATTCGGTTTTACAGTCGAAACTCACGACGGCTCAGTGATAAACTCACGTTTTGTCTGGGATAGCCTCCATGAGCACGCGCCTTCGTTTTTCCTACGCTGATCTCCATCAGACCATTGCTGATGGTGTCGAAAAAATCATCGCCAGCGACTTCCAGTTCGATGTCATTTTAGCGATCGGTGGAGGCGGATTTATTCCGGCTCGTATTCTTCGGACCTATGTGGAAAAGCCGCTCATTGCGATTTCTCTTGCTCGTTACCATCCAGATGAGCCTCCGTCGGAGATTCCCTACAAACTGCAATGGGTTGAGGGCGTCAACAACATGATTACTGGAAAGCGCGTTTTGTTGGTGGATGAGGTTGATGATGAACGCACCACCTTAGCCTTTGCGATCGGTGAGTTGATGGCTGAAGATCCGGCAGAGATCGGTGTGTTTGTGATGCATAACAAACTCAAACCCAAAAAAGCCGAATTTCCAGAGGCAGTCAAACACGTGTTCGTTGGAAAGGATATCGAGGATGTGTGGGTTGATTATCCTTGGGACGCTCGGGATATCGTTCAGCATGAACGGGATGCGGCCAGAGGCGGTGTCTTAGAAGTCAACGAAGCTGAGGCGAAGGCCGCGTATCGCAATTAAAGGCTTATCGCGACATGCCTTGAAACCAGGGGTCTGCTGGTAACGCCTGAAACCCGTATCTCCGGATCAGGAAGGCAATGAGGGTCATGACTGCGGTCAGTGCGATATAGAGAAATGCGGCTCCCCCGTAGACCCACAAATCGTAGCTTCGAGAAAAGACTGTCCTTGCGTGCCCCATCAAATCAAGGACGGTGATGGTGCTCACCAGAGCACTCGCCTTCAGAAGCAGGATCCCCTCATTGGCAAGCGCGGGCCAGGAGGCTCTTAATGCCTGTGGAAACAAGATCTGGCGGTAGGTATGTCGCTGGCTTAAGCCAAGCGATTGCGCTCCTTCCAATTGTCCTGAGGGCAGGTTTTGGATCCCTCCAATCAAAATATTGGTTTGATAGGCTGCCGAATTCAGTGTCAGAACAATCAGACCAACCCACCATCCACTGCCGAGTAGCGTCCAAGCGATCGACTCGCGAATCCATTCAAATTGAGCGAGACCGTAGTACATCAGCCACAACTGGATCAGGATCGGTGTCCCTTGGAAGATATACACATAGGCTTGAATCAACCGATGCGTCCATGACGGTCCAACAGCGAGCATTTGAGCAAGGGTTCGCGCCAGTATAAATGCAAGAATCAATGCAACGATGACCAGTTCGAAGGTGGTGAAAAAGCCATCAAACAGTCTCGGGCAGTGCGGTCCAATGGATGCGGGCAAAACCGATTGCATCGGTGCACAAAGCGCTTGTCCAACATCGTAGTGCCAGCCTTTGAACCAAAAATAGAGGCTTTTCATGACAGGTTCTAGCATCACTGGCGCCCAACGAGAGCCACACGGTTCTCAATCCGTGACTTGGCATGATCACTCACATAGGTCATCAACAGATAGAGGGCGCCTGCTGCAAAGAAAAAGAGAAAGGGTTCGCGTTCAGTCTCACCAGCCACTTTGGCTGTTCGTAACAGTTCATCAAAAGCAATGACCGCGACTAATGATGTGTCTTTCAATAAAACTAACCACAGATTCATTAAACCGGGCAAGGCATACCGCCACATTAAAGGCAAATGGACTTGCCGAATGGTTTGGAATTGGCTGAGACCCAAAGCACGTGACGCTTCAATCACCCCCTTGGGAACTGCCAAGTAAGCACCTTTGAACACTTCAGACGCATACACTCCAAAGATCAATCCGAGACCTAAAGCACCCGCCCAGAATTTCGGTGTGGAGAGGGTGAGTTCGATCGACAATGCGCTCAGGAGGGCATTGAAGAGAATATCCAGACCAAAGAACACCACCAAAATCACCAGAAACTCGGGAGTGCCTCGAAATAGGAGCGTGATCGCATGAGCGATGGTTCTGAAAAAGCGGTTCGGTTGGAGTTTGAAAAACGCCAGCTTGCCACCGATGACTATACCGATGAGCACAGAGGCGAGCGCTAGGCCGACTGTCATGACCGCACCGATCAGGAGCTCGTCGCCCCAGCCGGTCGATCCAAATGACAGCTTGCCTAATGATTCCATGGAATGAGCGGGGACAAGGGTCCCCGCCGCAACTTAATAAATATCAGCAGCGAAATATTTTGCGTTGATCTCAGCATATTTTCCGTTGGCTCGGATTGCTTCGATCGCTTTGTTGAACGCTGCTTTGAGATCTGATTCGCCTTGACGGATACCAATCCCAATTTGATCATTGATATCAATCTTATCGCCGGCAAGCGCATAACCAGAATTGTCTTTTAACCAGTCCATGGCTGGGTAAATATCAGACACCATCGCATCCAAACGACCCGCTGATAAATCTGCATAAGCAGCCGTCTGGGTGTCGTAGAGTTTGACGTCGGAACGGCCCATCAGGTTATCTTCTGCCCACTGCGAGGCGAGTGTTGAACGCTGTGCGCCCACTGACTTTCCTGCCAGTTTATCGGGACCTGCAACTGCTCCTTTCGGTCCAATCACTGCCAGATAGTTTGAGTAATACTTATTTGTAAAGTCGATGGTTTGCTTGCGCTCGTCGGTAATGGACATCGATGCAATGATGGCATCGTATTTGTTCGCCACTAACGCTGGAATGATTCCGTCCCAGTCTTGTGCGACCAATTCACAGTTCGCTTTCATTTCTTCGCAGAGCGCCATCGCGATATCGACATCAAATCCGATCAGATTTCCGTTGGCATCGACGCCATTGAACGGAGGATATGCACCTTCGGTCGCAATGCGCAGTGGATCAGGGATGCCGCCGGCAACTGACGCCTGGGTAGCCAAAGTCAACGCGAGAGCGGTGAGGATTTTTTTCATCATAGTTACAGTCCTTATTGTCGTTGTGTCGAAGTTTATCAGTTTTTACCAAGAGCCTGTATTGGGCATGGACAGCCATGGCTCTGATGGTGGGAGTGCATCACCGGATTGCAACAGCTCGATGGAAATCCCATCAGGACTCTTGATAAAAGCCATATGCCCGTCTCGCGGCGGACGATGGATGGTGATACCGAGATCTTGCAGACGCGTGCACAAGGCATAGATATCATCAACTCGATAAGCCAGATGCCCGAAATTTCGACCGCCAGTGTAGTCTTCCGGATCCCAGTTGTAGGTTAATTCAATGAGCGGTGCCTTCTGGGTTCGCGCGGCATCCATGTCATCAGTCGCCGCTAGAAAAATCAGTGTGAACCGCCCGCTTTCGCTGTCGTATCGGCGCACCTCGGAAAGCCCGAGACCATCACAGAAAAAGCGTAATGAGGCATCAATATCGCTGATTCGAATCATCGTGTGAAGGTACTGCATCGACGGCTCCAAATTTTTTTTAGAAATGACTTTTATTTGTTCAGAATAAAGCGCATAAAGCAATTTCAGCTTACTACAGAAGTCGAATGTCATGCGTCAGTTTTTGATCGGTTTTTCTTTGCTCTTTTCTCAATCATTGATTGCCGAAGGAGTTCCTGTTTACGTGGATCGTGCGGTGAGCGCTCAGGTGCAAACAGGAACGTCGGTCACTGGGCGCATCGTCGCCGGTGAAATTTATACCTTATCCGCGGAAGTCTCTGAATCGGTGTCAGCAATGAATGTTCGTGTTGGCGATACCGTCACAAGTGGTGATGAGTTGGCGCGACTTGATGATACTGAAATACGCAATCACTTGAAGAGCTTGAAGGCGCGGCAAGCGTATTTGAGGGCGCATCTTGATCTCCTCAAACAACGGAAGACCGTTCGCTTACAGCAATTGGAACGCGCAAAAGGCTTAACGTCGCGCGACCTATTAACACGTGATGTGACAGAGCAAGCAGAACTCAATGTCATTCAGACAGAAAGTGATGTGGTGAAGACAGCCTACGAGCTTGAGGACCTGAAAATCGACATCGCCGATAGTGAGCGTCAATTGAAGCAGACTCGAGTCCTTGCGAATGCCAGTGGGCGAGTGATCGAAGTCAGCGTGACCGAAGGTCAGTATGTCAAACCAGGCGATCAATTATTTCAACTCCTTCCAGAACTTGGGGTGGAAGTCGAAGCAGAAGTCAGACCAGAAGCCTATGAATCGATGTCGGTGGGCCAGATTGTGTCAGGACAGCTCAGGAAATCCTCGGCTGATTTGAAGGTGCGGGCGTTGATTGCTGAGCAGAACCAGAGGACAGGATCGAGAGTGATTCGTTTGCAGTTCGTTAGTCCTCCTAAAGCGAACTTAGTGTTGGGTGAGTCGATTGATTTGAAGCTGCCGATTGGTCAACTGACAGAGCAAGTGACAATTGCCAAGGATGCGGTGATTCCCGGGAAAGAAGGGCATCGTGTGGTGGTCATTGTCGATGGAAAAGCTGAGTCTCGACGCATCGAACTGGGTGCCGGAGTCGGAGATCGTATCGTGGTCATTCAGGGTGTCACAGCTGGTGATGTGGTTGTCACTCAAGGCCAAGAAGGGCTCCGTAAAGGACAGCAGGTCAGTGTGGTTGGGGGTCAATCGTGAATGGATTGATCAGAGGTGCGATCGCGCATCCGATTGCCGTTTTGGCGATTGTGCTATCCATGATTTTGTTTGGCGTCGCATCCTTGCAGACCATTCCGATTCAAATGACACCGGATATTGATAAACCGGTGTTACAAGTTCGCGTCAGTTGGCCTGGTGCATCGCCGAAGGATGTCGAGCAAGAAGTCGTGCTGCGTCTTGAGCGTGAGTTAACTGGCTTATCGGGAGTACAAAGCGTTGAAAGTGACAGTCGTCGCGGCCAAGCTCGAGTGACTTTAACCTACAGTGTCGGGCAAGACATGGATTCGGCCTTAGTGAAACTGCTTGGACAACTGGCCCGAGTCTCTGGTTTGCCTAGCGATGCCAAGCAGCCAGAGGTGAGAACGTCGAATTCTGATGATTCACCGATTGCTCGGATGGCGCTGGTGGCGAACGACGGCGTCTCTATCGATATCGATACCTTGGGAGAATTCGTCGATACGGTGATTCTGGAGCCGTTGAGCCGAATTGCAGGGGTGTCTGAAGTGACGTCCCGAGGCGGTGCTGCTCGCGAAATCCGTATTGCACTTGATATGGACCGCGTGGCCGAATTTGGTTTATCCATTTCCGAGATCGCCGATGCCATTCGCGCGTCGTCTGCCGAAGTGACGGCCGGAGAAGTGACCGAGGGAAATCGGAGTTTCACCTTAAGGACAGAAGCCATTAGCTATACCCCAGAGACCGCGAAGGAACTGGTGGTTCGAACAGAGCTCAGAAATGGCCGTGTGTTCAATGTCAAATTGTCTGATGTCGCTGATGTTGAACTGGGTTATAAAACGCCCGACAGTTTCCGCCGGTTAAATGGAAAACCTGCGATTACGTTTGCGGTACTTCGTGAGCCGGCATCCAATGTGGTGACAACGCTCGATGCCCTGAAAGCAGAAGTGAATGCATTAAATCAAGGAGTCTTGGCTGAGCGAGGCCTCGATCTACGGATCGTTTACGACGAGACGGTTTACATCGGATCGGCGTTAGATTTGGTTCAAAATAACATCATGATTGGTGGCGTTCTGGCGATTGTGGTGTTGCTCACTTTCCTTCGCGCGCTGGCACCAACAGCGATCGTGATGATTGCCATTCCGGTCTCGATCATCTCAACTTTTGTGGTGATCGCCGGACTGGGTCTTTCTATTAACGTGATTTCACTCGCCGGACTTGCCTTCGCAGTCGGAATGGTTGTGGACGCATCCATTGTGAGCTTGGAGAATATTTATCGATTAAAGCAATCGGGTGTGGCCACTCTGAAAGCGTCCTATTGGGGTGCGCGACAGGTTTGGGCCCCCATTCTGGGTTCGGCATTAACCACGGTGGTGGTTTTTATTCCAATCCTGATCCTCGATCTTCCGGTTGGTCAATTGTTCCGAGATATTGCGGTTGCGATCAGTGCATCGGTCATCGTGTCTGTGATCGTTTCTGTCACCGTGATTCCCGCGCTCGCATCGCGTCTGATCAAAGATGTGAAAAGTTTTGACCAACAACGGCGAATTCCGATTGTGGATACCTTAGCTGGTGGCTTTAAGCGTTTGGTATTGGCTTACGGTCGGAAGGTTGTGCAATCCACAACCCTCGGTTTAGTGATTGTCTTTGGTCTCATTGCTGGATCCATTGCGACCTTAATCGTGATGATGCCACCACTTGATTATCTGCCTGACGGAAACCGTAACTTCGTGTTTGGCCGAATATCGGTGCCGTCGGGGTATACGCGGGAAGCAACGGTGAATTTTGCGCAATCGATGGAAGATGTTGCGCGTCCTCTGTGGGAGAACCCGAATCCTGAGAAACTCCCACATATTGATCGATTCTTTTTTGTGGCCTACAACGGAGGTGCCTTTGCAGGTGCTGCGACTGAAGATGCTGGGCGCATTCGCGAGCTGATCCCGGTGTTATCAGAGCCGGTCGCAAAAGCGCCTGGTGCGCGGGCGTTTGTCACACAGGCATCATTGTTCGGGCGCTCTGTGGGAGGGTCGAGGGGGATCTTGATTGATGTCTTAGGCCCTGATTACGAGAGTGTTGAGCCGGCCTTTCGTGACATTCGCCGGCAAGTCGGAGAGCTATTTCCCCGAAAAGATGGGCATCAAATTCGAGTTCGTCCCTCCGAAAACGCGGTCAGTCCGGAGCTGGTTGTGAGGCCGAATCCAGATGCGCTTGCCCGCGCTGGCGTGTCTGCTCGTGATTTTGCACAAGCCTTGGATGTCTACAACGATGGGATTTTAGTTCGGGAAATTCCGTTGGGTGGTGAATTGGTTGAACTCATTTTAACAACCCAAACTCGAGAGACTGCAAAAATTGAAGACATTGCTGATATTCCAGTGATCGCCAGAGATGGATCGCTGGTGAAAATCGGTCAAGTCGCGGAGGTGTCGATTGAGTCGGCCCCCAACCAGTTGTTGCGAAAGGCCGGGAGGCGCGTCGTGACGATTGAGCTTCGACTGCATGAGTCTATTCCGTTAGAGACGGCCATTGCGACGATCAACGACCAGGTAGTTGCACCCTTTAATATTCGGTCGAAAAACGGCGTTCGTCTGGAGCTTTCAGGTGCAGCGGATGAGCTGTCAAAAGCCTGGAATGCGATGCAGGCAAATGTGATTCTGGCGATTGCCGTGATCTATTTGTTATTGGTTGTGCTGCTGAAGAGTTTTGCGCTGCCGCTGGTGATCTTGGTCACTGTTCCGATTGCCGCAACCGGTGGTATTTTGGGGCTTGCGCTTTTAAACCTCTTTATGGATCAACCCCTAGATATGTTGACGATGCTTGGGTTTATCATTTTGACCGGTGTCGTTGTGAATAATGCAATCCTGATGGTTGAGCAGACGCTGTGGCATATCCAGCATGACGGGATGGCCTCAGCGGATGCCATCCTTGAAGCGACAAGTAATCGTATTCGACCAATTTTTATGTCGACACTCACGAGTCTCTTTGGTCTGTTGCCCTTGATTGTGTTCCCAGGTGCCGGGTCAGAGCTGTATCGAGGAATCGGAATCGTCGTGTTTGGCGGGTTGCTGTTATCGACAGTACTGGCGCTGTTCTTCATTCCGCCGTTACTTGCGGTGTTAATGAAACGCTTCCAGCCAACCAGTCCAATGGGTGACGTCACCGAAGAGATGACGGCACCACTTTCTCAAACCGCCTGACGAGACGCCCGAGATTCTGTAGAATCTCGGGCTTTTCAAATGCACTGAGACCATCCATGGAAATTAATGCCCGCAATGCAATGATGGCAGACCTGAAAGCGCGTACTGACGTGCTGAGGGGGTATCTTTGACTACACTGCCAAACGCGAACGACTTGATGAAGTCAATTTAGAACTCGAAGACCCCAATGTCTGGAATGATCCGGCCAAAGCACAGGCTTTGGGACGGGAACGGGCAAGCTTAGAGGGCGTGGTCGAGACGATCGATGAGCTTGATCAAAGCCTTGACGATCAAAAAGAACTCACCGCGATGCTTCTTGATGAGGGCGATGATGATGGGCTATCCGAAGTCGATGAAGAGCTTGAACGGCTCGAAACTCTTGTCGGAGGTCTTGAATTTCGTCGAATGTTTTCCGGTGAAGCCGATAGCAACAATTGTTACCTCGACATTCAGGCGGGCTCAGGAGGCACGGAGGCCCAAGACTGGGGCAATATGTTGCTTCGGATGTACCTCCGGTGGGCTGAGAAAAAAGGCTTTAAAGTCGAGGTGGTCGAAGTGTCCGAAGGGGAAGTCGCAGGCATCAAGAGTGCGACCATCCACGTCCAAGGTGAATACGCCTATGGTTGGCTTCGGACAGAGACAGGTGTACACCGGTTGGTTCGCAAAAGCCCATTTGATTCTGGAGCCAGACGACACACCTCATTTTCATCCGTGTTTGTCTCGCCAGAGATCGATGACAATGTCGACATTGAAATCGATCCCTCAGATCTTCGCATCGATACCTATCGGGCCTCGGGAGCGGGTGGTCAGCACGTTAACCGAACTGACTCTGCGGTTCGAATTACCCACGAGCCCAGTGGCATTGTTGTGCAGTGTCAGAGCCAACGGTCGCAGCATCAGAACAAAGACTTTGCGATGAAACAGCTCCGCGCTAAGTTGTATGAGCGCGAAATGGATGCTCGGAAAGCCGAAGCACAAGCGCTTGAGGACTCAAAGGCAGATATTGGGTGGGGTAGTCAGATTCGGTCATATGTTCTGGACTCTAGCCGAATCAAAGATTTGAGAACTGGTGTGGAATCATCCAATACACAGGCTGTCCTCGACGGCGCCTTAGACCCATTTATAGAAGCAAGTTTGAAGCAGGGATTGTCATGACAGAACAACACTCTCCAGAGGTCGAAATCGATGAGAATCAACTGATCGCTGAACGACAGAAAAAACTCGCGCTGATTCGGGAATCCGAGGGGCCAACGTTTCCTAATGATTTCAGACGTAGCCATCGAGCCGGTGAGCTTGCCGCTGCACATGGTCACGAAGAAAAAGAGGAGTTGGCTGAACAATCAATCGAGGTTGCCGTGTGCGGACGCATTATGTTGCGTCGCATTATGGGTAAAGCGAGCTTTCTGACCATTCAAGATGTGAGTGGTCGGATTCAACTGTATGCCCGAAAAGCAGATTTGCCTGACGGTGTCTATGATGATTTCAAAACCTGGGATCTCGGCGATATTGTTGGTGGTCGTGGGACTTT
>QXYM01000031.1:8239-11668 GCA_009886945.1 Litorivicinus sp. | reverse complement strand
GGGACTTTGTTTAAGACCAATACTGGCGAATTGTCAGTGCATCTCACCGACATTCGATTATTGACCAAATCGTTGCGTCCATTGCCGGACAAGCATAAAGGTCTGACAGACACTGAGCTGAGATATCGGCAACGGTATGTTGACTTGATGACCAACGAGGCCACGCGAACGGTCTTTACCATGCGCTCTCAAGTGATTGCTGCGATTCGTCATTTCTTTGAATCTCGTGATTTTCTGGAAGTTGAGACCCCCATGTTGCAGGTGATTCCAGGTGGAGCAACTGCGCGTCCATTTGTGACGCATCACAACGCGTTAGATATCGACATGTACCTTCGAATCGCGCCGGAGCTGTTTTTGAAGCGCTTGGTGGTTGGTGGTTTTGAACGGGTGTTTGAGATCAATCGTAATTTCAGAAACGAAGGGCTTTCAACGCGACATAATCCTGAATTCACAATGCTCGAATTCTATTGGGCGTATGCTGACTATCGAGATCTGATTGAAACGACAGAATGCCTGATTCGTGAGGTTGCACAAAAGGTCTGTGGCAAAACTGTGTTTACGCTCGAAGATGGATCGCAGGTGGATCTCGAGCAACCCTTCGATACATTGACGGTGAAAGATGCCATCTTGAAATATTGTAGCCAAGCGACAGAAGCGATCTTGGACGATATTGAGCAGGCAAGGGCGCTTGCTCAATCGCTCAGACTCAAAGTCGAGTCGTCATGGGGGCTTGGTAAGGTTCAAATTGAAATTTTTGAAGCGGTCGCTGAAGAGCGACTGATGCATCCAACCTTCATTACCGAATATCCTGCAGAGGTCAGTCCGCTGGCACGACGGAATGACGATAACCCCTTTGTGACTGATCGCTTTGAGTTTTTCATCGGAGGGCGCGAGCTGGCTAATGGCTTTAGTGAGCTCAATGATGCAGAAGATCAAGCGGAGCGTTTTCGTGAGCAGGTTGCACAAAAAGCAGACGGTGACGACGAAGCCATGTTTTATGACGAGGATTATGTCAGAGCGTTGGAATACGGCTTACCGCCGACCGCCGGTGAGGGCATTGGCATTGATCGGTTGGTGATGTTTTTGGCAGAACAACATTCCATCAGGGATGTGATTCTGTTCCCTGCCATGCGTCCACAGGCCTGATCAATGGGACCCCGTGGATCCATGCATGTCATCGGCTTCCACGGTCGGTTGTGATGCCATTGAATGCATTGAAGGTGTCTTGATGAATCCATGGATCGCGCATCTTGAAAACCAGGACTTGAAGTGGATTGTTGATCAGGGCCAGGGAGTCTATTTAGATCCTGGAATTGAGATCCATTTCCCGCATCCGACACTGATTTTGGACGGTGAGCTTGAGTGTCGAGGCCACGTTCGTGGAGGCGGTGCGTTACTGGGTCTTTCTGAATGGTATTTGGAAATTGATCAAGGAAGCTTTTGGCATGTCAATACACCGGTTTGGGGTCTTGAATTGCCGTTAACAGCGAAACATAAAGCTGCCTGGAGTGTTGCTCTAGCAGTCGCCATGTCAGCAGAAATCCGATTGGCTCAACCTGATGCACAGGGACTGGCTGACGTCGAAGCAGCGCGCCTGAAATTCCGGTATGTTGTGAGTCAGTTGGAGACCACTTTGTGAGGGATTTCAGTGGCTGAAGAATCGCGTCAGTCGGCAACTGATGGACTGGGCCTGCCGCGCCGGATGTGGTGGCTGTGGCCGTTCGTGGTCTTATTGATTGTGATCTGGGCAATCAGTTTGTGGGCGGTCCGTGTGGCTGATACGGAAACAACGCTCGGCGTTGTGACCTCGCACCGAGGTTTGGGGAACACCGCGCGTGCCGAAATTGCTCTCTTTGTCCCGTCATCGATTCAACCGAGAGTCCTTGGTGAAGCAGTGGACGTGACCTGTCAGGGCGTGACGTTAAAAGCACAAGTTTTTTCTGAGTCGGGCGATATTCTGTCGGTTCAGGATATTCGTGATTGGGTGGGGAGTCGCTTGTTGGCTGAGCGGCTGTTTAATGATGGAGTCCGATTGCAACAGGTGGTGACAGAATCGGGAGCGCATATTCCCGCGCCGGGTGAACACTGTGATGTGACTGTGATTAGTGGTCGTGTGCGTTTGCTGGAGCTCCTTGGACGCAGCCTTCAGTCATGACAGCGATTGTCGATGGACTGATTGCAACCGGAGCAACCTTCGAAGCGGTTGCTGATGAGGCTCGTTCTCTTGGTTACCGCCTGAAAGAACGTCGTCTGAAGCCGCCATTGGCTGGCTCTGTTTTTGTTGACTCTGCGGGACGGCTTCATCGGATTCGTTATGCACTGCTTGGCTGGGTTGCCAGCATCGATGGCGATTCGAAGCTTCATCTGACCCGATGGAGGAAAGCCTTTGCGGTTGGTGGTTATGTGCTCGAGCCAGAGCGAGCAGATTATAATTTGACCGTCCAATGGTTTGCTCTGACGCTGGTTGTGGTTGCGCGGCTGCTGCTGGTGATGCTGGTCAGTATCCTTGGGCAAGTGAGCGACCTGACTTTGGCACCCTTGTGGATTCTGACGGCGCTGATTCTGGCATCAACCACCTACACATCCATCACCTTAATTCATCGCTCTCAATGGCATGATCTTGAAGCTGCGCTCGATGCCATGGCTCCCGACTGGATTCCTCGTTTATCTCGAGATGTGGGTGGAAGAATCCTTGCGGTGACGACCCTGCTTGGCATGTTGATCTTGGATCGGCTGCTTGAACTATCGCCTGCGATTTGGGTTGTTGGGATTGGTTTTCTATTTCTCGATTTGATGCCGACTCGCCATTTTCAACAAGCCAAGGCACTCACACTGGCGCCGGAAGTCCGCACAGCCCGAGCGCCACGTCAGTTGATGGCGCAGTTGACGATGCTTTTGCAGGTGGTAGGCCCTGGAGTCTACGTCCTCAAAACACAATTTCCAGAACGGCTATTGGCCGCTAGCGAAAACCTCGTTCGAGCCGGTGAACCCTTAACGGTATTGGGTCCTGAAGCGGAGTTTTTACCGGGCACGCTAAGGAGTAACTTTGCTTGGGATGCCAGTGACATCGGGGAGTATCACTTTAGTAATTTGATGGATTTGGTGGGATTTCCACATTGGAAAGCGCGTTTTGGTGGTTCATTAAACTATCAAATCGGCCCCAATAATCAGGGATTATCATCGTCAGAAGCCTCAGCGCTTCAAGTGGCTCGTGCGCTTGCTCAAGGTGCGGATACGCTCATTTTGGTGGACGCATTAGCGCCGATGTCGGCCGATCGGCAAATGGAATTATTGAACCGTTTAGCGGCAGCAAATTGTCGTGTCTTGGTTTTTTCGAGTGTTTCAGATTTGTGGGATAGTGATGTCATTGATCTCGACTGAAACGCAAAGTTTCCATCTCAACCAGGGCAAAATATCGGCAGGCTTGGC
>QXYM01000031.1:0-8229 GCA_009886945.1 Litorivicinus sp. | reverse complement strand
TGACTGGCATTCGCTGAATGGGGCCGCTGCCACTGAAACGATCGGCGAGATGCCAGTCCCGGATTCGGGTTGGTTTGTCGTTCCAGAGAGCGACTATTTACGAGTTCAACTGATTGCCGAAACTGACATCACGTTTGAAAGTCGCCTGCCCTTAGGCTTGATCCCACGACTGGGTGATTTAGGTCGCCAGCAATTAATTCAGCCGATTCGCCAAATGATGGCTGCCGCTGGGATCGACGATAGTTTGGTCGACTGGAATGTGAAATTGGCCCAACCAAGCTTTCGCTCTTGGTTTGGTGAATCACTTGATCAAGCCATTCAACAGCAACAACCGCTGTCACCAGATGTCTTGACTCCATTAATTGCAGATCATGTTCCACGAACGATTCTCGAACACGATGTTGCCGTCGAAGAGCACCGAGTGCTTTGGGTGTTAATGACGGTCTGTGCGTTATCGATGGTTGCTGTGGTGAGCTGGTTAGGTGCATTGGTTGCCCTGGAAGCACCGGGTTTTTCATTGAGTAGCCAATACGTTGCTGTGATTGCCGCTTGTCTGGGATTTATCATTGCCTCGGTCGGAGTGATTCATTCGTTAGCCGCGTATTTCCGAGACGTCCGTCCAGTGGGATTGGCGGCTGCTTTGTCGATGACGATCTTAATTCTTGTGTTTGAAGCGCCAACGCTTGCGTTATCACTGCTATTTTCAGGCGCTTTAATTGCTGGAGCCTATTGGATTTACGTCAGACGTTTGTTGCCGGATTTGCCAGCGATTGATCAACCGATGCGCTGGCTGTCGCTGCGTTTGGCTCGCGATGGAGTGCCTTCGGTTCGTGAACGGGTGCTGACCGTCTGGGATCAGGCACGACAATGGGTGATTGCTCGGATTGAGTTAGTGGCTGAATACAGTCGTTTCAGTCGTTCAGTGATCGCTGCGAGTTTGGTGATTCCTGCCATCGCCTCAACAGACGACAGCCGGCCGATTGTACTCACCGGCTTATCGTTGGCTGCACTGATTTTATTAGAGCGATTACGGGCGGCCATTCCTGTGAGTGTGGAGTCTGAGACTGTGACTCAGCAACCATCGGTTCGACCGCTGGCACTGGCAGGGGATGTGAACTTTGAAGGGATTGTCTATCGACGTCACGCAGGTGAAGCTCCCTTATTTGATCAATTGAACTTTCATTGTGCCGATGACAGTTTAGTTCGAATCACCGCAGCCGAAGGCGCTGGGCTCTCGACACTCAAACATCTGTTGATGCGTCAAGTCTCACCAGAACGCGGTGTCGTGCGTGTTGGTGGGATGGATGTGGCAAGACTGGACCCCAATCTTCTGGCATGTTCGGTGATTACCCTTGACCACCCCAACGATTCGGAAGTCTCGACAGTGGGCGACTGGTTATTCATTGAACCAGGCATTGAGCCTTCAACGTTAGAGACTCACCTTCAAGCACTGTCTGCGAGCCACTGGATTGAATCTCTGCAGGACCGGCTGAATACACCCTTAGGTGTTTTGCAATCGATGGCCGGTCCGCATGGAATGAATCGGTTGAAATTGGCGCGAGCGCTGTCACGCCAAGGGCAGTTGATGTGGCTTGATCACTGGTTAGTCGGTCTTGATCAATCAGCGAGGAACCATGTGGTTGAGAGCCTAGTCGAGCGTTCAGGAACACGATTTGTGGTTGATCGCAACGGGCTCTTCAAGGGGCAACCGTCGATTCATTGGGAGATTGGCGGTGATTGAGCAACAGTTGTTTCTTGGAGCTCTGACCGAACAAGAGTATCGACATTGGCTCGATAATGCTGTGGTGAAAACACTCAGTGCCGGTGAGACCTTGATTACCGAAGATGATTTTCCAGACATTTATCTCGTGTTACGTGGACAATTCACCATGCGTCGCGGTGAGCGGTCACCTGGAATGGTGGGGCTTGATGAGTTTCTAACGGGTTGGATGACGGATCGAGAATGGATGGCTGATCGGTCGATGACTCTGCTGTCGCTGGATTCAGGACGATTTGGCCAGATGTTATCCGTTGATCCTCACCGAAAGCGTCTCTTCCATCAGAGTGTAGCTTTGATGCTTGCTGGCCGGTTGCATCGAGATTTGTGCGCAACAACGGAGATTCCTATCGCATTAATCCAAGGCTTTGAGCGAGGCGTTCGACGCTTTTTCGAACTTAGACAGAATTTTCTGAAGTGACCACGCCCAACGTAACCAATCGCCGCGGGGAGGGTTTTCTTTATCTCTCGATCATGATCTGTTTTTGTGTGCTCTATGCACCGCAACCGATGCTTTCAGAATTGGCTGATCGATTTATGGTGTCCAAACCAGAGGCGGGACTTCTGGTTTCCGTCACTCTGATTCCACTCGCGATCGCACCTTTAAGCTACGGGATTTTTTTAAAACAGCTCAGTGCATTAACCATTCTCAAATGGGCACTTCCGGCTCTGGCCTTGGCGATGGCCTGGTCTGGGTTTGTGCAAACCTATGAGGGAATGCTCACGCTTCGTTTCGTCCAAGGGGCGCTTCTGCCCGCCATTATGACCGCGACGATGGCGTATTTAACGTCAGGCCGTGAAGGAGCTGAACTCTCTCGAGTCATGGCTTGGTATATCTCAGCGACGATTTTTGGAGGGATGGCTGGGCGAGTGATTTCGGGGCAGTTAGCGTCCATGATTTCCTGGGAATGGGTGGCTTTGATTTGGGCTGGGCTTCTGCTGATGGTGACTTTGATGCCTTGGCGTCGAGCGACACCGAAGCCACTGAACTTGGTGAAGCCTGACGCACAGTTAATCCGGCAGGCCATGACCAGCCGCGGTAATGCACTGATTTATGTCTCTGTCCTTTGTATGTTTTGGGTGTTTGCGGGTTATCTGAATTACCTACCCTTTCGCATCAATGAACTCGATGCTTCGGCGTCGACGGGATTGATTGGTCAAAGTTATTTGGGTTATAGCATTGGCATTGTGTCTGCCTTGACAGCCGGTTGGCTTGCGAAGCGCGTCGGGGGTCCGATTCGTGCGGCGCTGATTGGATTTGCGGTGATGATTGGTTCTTTACTGTTAGCGCTCGGCGATGTGTGGATGCTGATCACTCAGGTTTTTGTGATGTGCTTGGGGATGTTTGTGATTCATACGCTGGCCGCTTCGGAAGTGAATCATAACGCGCGCTCCTTGGGTGGTGTGGTGAATGGTCTCTATGTGTCCTGCTATTACGCAGGCGGCGCCCTTGGTGCTTGGTTGATGGGGTATGTGTATGAGCTCTTTGGCTGGACCACTTTTGTCGTTGTACTTTCATGCATTGGCATGACCGGAGCACTTTGCATGTGGCTCTATGGTCGTCAGTGGGTTGCTGGTCGATAGACTCCGGCATTCTTGTCATTCTCACGACATTCCACTTCAAGCAAAAATGATCGATCGTGGGTTTGCTGTCGAATCCAGCCGTCGACATAGTGAAAAACGAATTCAGCGGTGCGTTCCATACTGACGTTGGGTAGGACCCTCAAATCCACGATCTGCTTCTCATGGAGTTCTTGGAATAAGGCGCGCTCGGGATCGTCTTCATTGATCAGCAGGGTGTGATCAAACCAATGGGATAACCAGGATTTAATCTCTGAAAACTCACCGAAATCGACGCCGAAACCGGATTCCGTCAGTTCTTTGCAGCCAAAAGTCATTTTAAAGCTACGTGAATAACCGTGAATGAATTTACAATGACCTGAATGTCGCCACTGCCGATGACTGCAAGGAAAGTTGTCGAAGGTTTTGATGGTTTGGTAAACACTCATGCGCAAAGTATACGAGGTTTCGAGATCCCTATGAATTGGAATTCCCCCACACATCCTGAATTTTTAACCACAGATGGTCGCCGTCTCCCCGTGAACCGTGTGTTTTGTATCGCCAAAAATTATGAAGAACACGCGAAAGAAATGGGTGGTGAAGTGGATCGGAAAGCGCCGTTTCACTTTCAGAAAAGTTTTGATGCGTTGACTGTTGGGCCTGAGGTTCGCTATCCAACGCAGACCGATGATTTGCATCATGAGGTCGAGTTGGTGGCTGTGTTAGGCCAGGGCGGTCGTCATCTCAGTCTTAAAGACGCCGAAGCAACAATTTTTGGTTATGCGGTTGGCCTCGATTTCACGCGGCGAGATCGTCAAGCCGAAGCCAAGGAAAAAGGTCGGCCTTGGGAGATTGCCAAGAATTTTGATGATGCTGGAGTGATCGGAGTGGTCACTCCCAAAACAGAGACAGGGTTGATGGAACATGCGGCGATTTCCTTAGATGTCAACGGCGAGACGCGACAGTCTGGGAATATTGATCAGATGGCCTACAACACGGTTGAGTTGATCGCCTTCTTATCCACCTTGCAAGAACTCAAAGCAGGTGATTTGGTCTTTACCGGTACCCCTTCGGGCGTCGGATCGGTCATCCGAGGCGATTATCTGGTCGGCAAGATCGATGGGTTGTTGGATCTCGAGATGCGCTTGGTTTAGGTATCCAGTGTCAATTCATGCGGGATAAATCGGATTGCCTCATCACGATGCGACACCACGATCAAGATTCGGTCTTTGAACTCATCAACAAGGCGTTCCATCAGCCGAATGGCAAGCGACTCCTCCAACCCTTCAGTTGGCTCATCCAGTAAGGCGAGGATCGGTTGTTGTAGGACGAGTCGAGCAATCGCCAGTCGTCGCCATTGGCCACCAGAGGGCATGACTCCGTCAGCGCCGATCCACGTTCGTTCCTGATTGGGGAGGTTGTTGACCCAAGAGTCCAACTCAACCAGTTTCAGCGCCCGCCAAAACTCGTTCTCCGTTGGCTGAGTTGGCAATCCAAGTGTAAGAGAGCGCCACAAGACATCCGTTGGGAGCCAGGGTGTTTGCTCAACGAGCCCAGTTGATGCAGGCCTCAAAACAGAACCAGATCGGGCTGGCAGGAGTCCTACAAGGGTCTTGAGGCAGGTGGTTTTCCCAATACCTGATGGTCCTGAAAGACGGAGATGTTCGCCAGGTCCCAGGCTCAGAGTGAGTGGTAACGCCAACACGTCAGCCTCTGGTGTCGGTGCAAACGTCAGATCTTGAACTACCAACCGGTCATGAGAGGCTTGTTCACGGAGCACTGATTCGGTGGAAGGAAGTCGTGCTAGTGACAATTCAACGCGACGCGACTCGAATGCGATCAGGATGCCAGGAATTAATAATTCGCTGACTCCGAGCGAACTGACCAAGAGCGCCACGAGGATCGGTAATTCGATTGGCAGTGTTGCGATCCAAACCAATGAGATTGCATGCGCGATTCCCATCAGGATTTTATCAGTCAGTTCTCTAGAGACTTTATTCAGGCGCAGATCAGCCAGTGGTTGGTATGCATCGGTTGTAAGTCTTGTGAGATCTTGGTCATCAAAAGCCAACTGCAGTTCATAACGCCCATCGGCCAGAGCGATGGCCCGATTCCGTGCTCGTCGCGATTCGCGATCAATGGCTTCGGCCAGATCCCGATAGCCACGTTTTCGAGTGAGTAACGTGACGACAAATACGCAGGCGGGAATCGCCGCTGGAATGATAGCTTCAGGGGCGATGATGGCTGCAAGGATGGGAACAAAGAAGGCTGCGATGAGTGACCCAATGAGGGGAAGTAAGGTTCTTAACAGAGCACCTTCAACAACGGATGCATCTTGAACCAATCGATCAAGGGCTTCTTGATCATTACTGGGTTTTGTTCCAATCCCATGAATTAGACCGTCAAAAACAAAACGCCTGAGTTTGACAACTACGCGTAAGGTGGCGTCATGACTGAGTAAACGTTCGACATAGCGCGATAGCGTCCGACTGACAGCTAATCCGCGGATCATTGAGGAGGGCTGCAGGATATTGAATCCAAAAGCTCCAGATAATGCGGCAAGACCAGCAATCGAAGCAGCGCTTAAAAACCATCCGGATAACGCCAACAGTCCGAGCGATGACAAGGTCATGATCACTGTCAGTAGGATTGCTAACACTAAAGGAGTCATGGAGACATTGAGGTGCTTGAGAAGCGCGCGGAATTTCATGGACGGCGCTCCAGACGACAGGCAACTAAATCATAGATCATGGGCTCAGAGTCGAAACGATGATCGTGGGTGACCAGTAAGCACGTCGTATCCAAAGTTCTGATCAGATGAGCGAGTTGATCTGCTGAGTCTGCATCAAGATGGGCTGTCGGCTCATCGAGAATCAATAACTGCGGTTGTCGAAGCAATGCTCGAGCAAGACCCAAACGTCTCAGTTGACCTCCAGAGAGACCAGCTCCTCTAGGGCCGAGATGACGATTGAGCGGGTCGCTCCCTAACTGCTCCAAGAGTCCCACTTGGTTCAACACGTGCAGATACTGAGAGTCGGTATGGACAGGATTGCCGTAGCTTAGGGCCTGTTTGATATCGCCCTCGTCAAACCACTGCGCTTGGCCCATCCAGGCCACCTGCTCACGGATGTCAGTGAGTGCATGGATCGGTTGTGTGTCAAACTGCAACGATCCTGAGAGTCGCGCTTGTCCGTTTAATAGACTGCCAAGAAACTGACTTTTGCCAGAACCTGACGGACCAAAAATGATGCACCGTTCACCGACAGGGATCGCGAGATCGGTTGCTTCGATTAACGGCTTGTCAGCATCAAAGCCAACGGAATACTGGGTTAATGCCAGTCGCGCTGTTGAGACTACAGGTGGTGTTTCTGAGGGTGCCTTCCACTGTGTTCCAAGCATCGATTTGACTTTTTCGTCAGCGCTTTTGGCTTCGGATGCGTCATGCCATGCGGCCATGAGTCGACGGATTGGGTTGTAGAACTCAGGCGCCAGGATCAGCAAGCACAGGCCTTCAAGAGGCGTGATTGTGAGCCCAAACAGCGGCGTGATGAGGTTCAAGAGCGACAAGCCAACGTAAACCGCGATCATCGCGATTGCCAGTGCGCTGAAAAATTCGAGGACTGCGGAGGTTAAGAATGCAAGCTTTAAAACACCCATCGTGGACTGCCGGAGTTGATCGGCTTTTTCTTCGATTTCAGCGCCAACATCGCGTGCTCCACCGAGCATCCAGAGTGTCTCCAATCCACGGATACGATCTAAATAGTGAGCCCCTAGCCGAGTTAATGCATCGACTTGTTTTTGGCTAGCTGATTTTGCGCCGACTCCAATCAACGCCATCAGCAATGGAATCAGCGGAGTCGTGATCAAAATACCGACAGCAACTGGCCAATGGATGTAGCCCATGGCGATGACAACTAGGATGGGTTGGATCACGGCTAAAGCACGCAGTGTTGGATAGCGCCCGAGTCGCGCGGCCACAGGCTCAGTTCCCTCGATCGCTAGTGCGCCAACTGCGCCTGACGATTCTGAGGGTAGCCGTTGAATCACAGCTTTTGAAAAACTCGACCGATAATCTGTCAGAGTCTGTTGTCCGAGGCGTTCAGACCGTTGAAACCACCAATCGGATGCGATGCGTCGTGCGAGCACGAGCACCATCAGAACGATGATCATCGATGAATCCGGTGCGGTGAGTGGTGGTGAAAATAACATCGCAATCCAGATCGCGATCGCGATCGCAAAACCGGCTTCAGCAGTTCCTAATGCAAGATCTTGATGTCGATTATGGCTGTTTTCTGCCGCAATTTTATCAATTGTTTGATCCAAGTCAGTCATTGAGGGTTGGGTGTCATCTCGTTATCAAATGAAGCGCGTAAGCTTAGCGCAAATCTCTAGGGAAGGATGTACCCATGATTGATTCAGGACTGGTTGATCTGTCTCGCTTGCAGTTTGCGATGACAGCAATGTACCACTTTTTATTTGTTCCTCTGACGCTCGGCTTGTCGTTCTTGATTGCCATTATGGAAAGCGTTTATGTGATGACTAGGCGACAAGTTTGGCGTGATATGACGATTTTCTGGGGGAAATTGTTTGGGATCAACTTTGCCGTGGGTGTCGCGACCGGCATTGTGATGGAATTCCAGTTCGGAATGAATTGGGCCTATTACAGCCACTATGTTGGCGATATCTTCGGTGCACCGTTAGCCATTGAGGGCTTAATGGCATTTTTCCTCGAAGCCACTTTCATTGGGTTGTTCTTCTTCGGCTGGGACAAGTTGACTCGGGTTCAACATTTGATGGTGACTTGGCTTGTGGCGGTTGGATCGAATTTTTCCGCGCTTTGGATTTTAGTTGCCAACGGTTGGATGAATTTCCCGGTCGGGTCCGAATTCAAT
>QXYM01000030.1 GCA_009886945.1 Litorivicinus sp. | reverse complement strand
GATGATTTTAGGCGGTTGGGTGAGTACGAACTACGCTGGTTGGGCTTGCCCAGGGATTCTCTCCTGTGCCCCTGGTGGTGCTGAGGTCAATTACGATTTCCAAAGCGGATTTCACTTGTTCCCCGAAGTCGGACCGAATTACGAAGGTGGACAGTTAGAGCATGGGGCACGCGCAGCGATTCAAATGGTGCACCGCGCGGGAGCATTGGTTGTGACGGTTTACTGGCTCGGTTTGTTGTGGAGCCTGGTGAAACAGGGTGTGCTGGCCAGTCGGAAAGCCATGCATTTTGTGGGTCTGCTGACAGCTCAAATCGGGTTCGGTTATGCCAATGTGGTTTACGCTGTTCCTGACAGCTTAGCGTTTATTCACCACGCGCTTGGCGTATTGATGCTTCTTTACGCTTGGTCGATTGCCTATGCTACGGCTGTGGAATACGAGGAGGTTTCCTATGGCTCTGTCAAACACGCTTAACGCGCGGCCAAATGCGCCGTCTTGGCGTGATTATCTGACGCTGACCAAGCCTCGGGTTGTGGCCGTGATGGTGCTGACATCGATGGTGGGAATGTTGCTTGCGCGCCCTGTGTTGCCGAGCATTGAGCTTTTTGTGCTGGCAAACCTCGGCATTGCCTTGGCGGCTTCGGCTGCAGCAGCAATTAATCATGTGGTTGACCGCCGGATTGATGCGGTGATGAATCGGACCAAACACCGCCCGGTCTCAGACGGTAAAGTGTCTCCGGCCTATGCCTTAATGTTTGCCTTTTTATTGGGAGCCAGTGGGCTCTCAATGTTGGCAATCGTGGCAAATCCGCTCACCGCATGGCTCACCTTTGCATCGATCATTGGTTATGCAGTCATTTATACGCTGTATTTAAAGCGTGCGACTCCACAGAATATTGTGATCGGTGGGATTGCGGGAGCTGCTCCACCGTTGCTTGGTTGGGTTGCTGTGACTGGTTCGGTGGACGCCCATGCATTGTTGTTGGTCGCGATCATCTTTGCCTGGACACCACCACACTTCTGGGCGCTGTGCATCGCTAAGAAAGATGAGTATGCGAAAGCAGAAATTCCGATGTTGCCTGTGACCCATGGTGACGAATACACCCGTCTCCACATGTTGCTGTACACCATTTTGATGGTCATTGTGACGGTGTTGCCTTATCTCAGTGGAATGAGTGGGGTGCTTTATCTCTTGGGTGTGACGGCGATTAACGCTCGGTTTTTGATGTTGTTAAAACGGCATTCAGATACCAAGGATTCGAAAGATGCGATGGATCTCTTTTGGTATTCGATCCGTTACATCATGTGGCTCTTCCTGTTCTTATTGGTGGACCACTTTATTCCGCTGTGATACAAAATTGAACAAAGGTGACCGAACGCCAACGGATGGTTTGTTCGACCTTTGACAATAGACACAAATAACCATAAAAACCACACACGCTAAAAACAGCTCATATCGTTGAGTTGAAGGGAGGAAAGCAACGCATGATGTACTTCGGACACATTGCAGGCATATTGAAGGATCCAAAAAACGAGTGGGCTCTGATTGAAGAAGAGCACTATTCAGCCAAGACGGTCTTTTTAACGCAAATCTCAATTCTCGCGGCGATCCCTGCGATCGCGCTGTACATCGGTGTGACTCAAGTTGGTTGGTCAGTTGCTGGTCAAGAGCCTGTTCGACTGGCGTCCTCAAGTGCATTGGGGTCTGCAGTGTTGTTCTATTTTGCGATGTGGGGTGCTGTCGCTTTTATCGCCGCTTGCATGCATTGGATGGAGAAAACTTACGGCGGGGAAGTGTCGCTGGATGAGTGTTTGGTGTTAACCACAGTCACTGCAACGCCGCTGTTTTTGTCTGGGATTTCGTTTTTGCTGCCAATTCTCTGGCTAAATGTTGCAGTTGCAGGCGCTGCGTTGGTGTATTCGGTGTATCTTCTGTATAGCGGGACCTCAAGGGTGATGAAGATCGACGAAGACCGCGCCTTTATGTTTGCGTCTTCAGTGCTCACAGTCGCTCTGTGCACCTTAGTCGGGATGTTGGCGGCAAGCGTCATTGCTTGGAGCCATTTTGTTCCACTGGTGTATTTGCCTTAGATCTGCACCCAGAACACAAGATATAACGAAGCCATTCCAGCCAAGAGGGTTGGGATGGTTTTTTTTGTGGCGAGAAAAGTCATCGCTGCAATGAGAGCGGCAATCGGTTTAGGGTCAATTGGAACGCTGCCGAATTCACGGACAAGACCAACATCACCTTTGAAGATCCCGGGTATCACCAGGGCGCAGAGGATCGCTGGTGGCACGAACTCCAGTGCATCGATGAACCACTGAGGTAGTTGGAAATAGTGCTGGCCCTCGATGAATGCACTTTTCAAGAACAGCGTAACCAATCCTGCGAGCGCTACAGTCCAGATAAATTGTTCAGTCACGATCGCATCCTCTGGTGCACCACACCCGCGATGATCCCCGCAATTCCACCAAGAATCAGTCCGAGGTTGTAGGGTAGCGTTAGCCCCGCGAATGAGACAAAGGCCCCTGTCATTGCAGCGGTCTGATGAGATCGACTTTTCAGGGTATTCAGGGCTAACGCCAGAAAGGTCAGTGGAATCATAAATTCAAGCGACCAAAACACCGGAATGATCTGACCAACAAAGGCACCCAAGACCGTGCATGCTTGCCAAAGGCCCCAGATAAGACAGCTTCCCCCTGCGTAATAGGCAACTCGCTCCTGCAAGTCCCAGTCGTGGGTAGGGTAGTCTCGATGGCAGATCGCATAAATCTGATCGGTTAACCCATATCCGGCCAGAAGTCGTGTGAGTCGGTCGGCGTTGGCTAAATGTGGGGCGATGGACGCGCTATAGAGCAGATAGCGCAGGTTGATGGCGGCAACTGTGAGCAAAATCACCCACAGGGAGGCTGACTCATTCATTAATTGATAAGCCGCCAACTGCGAGGCTCCGGCGAACATGAGTAGTGAGCCTGCCCAAGCATCAAACCAAGTGAATCCGAAGGACACCGGAGTGAATCCAGCAATGAGGCCGAAGGGAACAATTCCTGGAAGCAAGGGTGTCATTGCTCGCATTCCCTGCAGGGCTCGCGATTGAAGTTGACGGTTCGGGTCATGAGGCATGGTCGGACGATACCTGAACTGAAAAAAATGCGCAGAAAATTTCTGAGACCATTGACAAATGTGATACCCACAAAGGCTGTGGATAACTACGGGGATGCTTTTTCTTAGACTTCACTAAGTGGTTGATCTCAATGTATTCCATCGAATTGATCAAAATTTAATCAATTTTGAGAGGTGAAAATTTATCTTTTAAATTCATATATTTACGAATGCCGTCCAATCAGAACACTGTTTTCATTGCGTTTTTTAGACAAGGATGATGGGTTGGCGTCACGTTTCTTTCGGTAACATCAAGTTGTGGATAGTGCGCACTGATTTGGTGCGATGCAATCATCGATTGGGAGTGCTCTCAGGCGATGCCAGGCATGTGTATTGGTTCACGGGATCATTCGCTGCCATGGCGGCACGTGCGACTTCGCAGGCTGCTTCAGAGGCAAATATCTGACCCGTTGAGACCGCTGTCGGTAAGCCTGGGATCAGCATCATTAAGACATGTGCAATCAGCATCGCATTTCCTCGTCAGCGAGCGAGCCCTTGGGAGGCTCGCATCGAATACTATTAATGGCCCGAGGCGACTCGGGCTGTTTCGACGGTCAAGTGAAACAAGTCGTCATTGATCCACATATGCACCACGATGCTTGCGGCGTAGCCGAGGGCGATGGCCCAAGACCATTTTAGGTGACCGAGAAAGGTATACTTTCCTTTGGCTTGACCCATCAGTGCAACCCCGGCTGCTGAGCCGATTGAGAGCAATGAGCCGCCGACTCCTGCAGTCAAGGTCACCAGAAGCCATTGTCCGTGCGACATCTCAGGCATCATCGCCAACACCGCGAACATCACTGGAATGTTGTCAACGATGGCGGACAAGACTCCCACCGTGATGTTGGCGATCGTCGGTCCAAAGTCACCATACAGTAATTGTGAGGCATGCGAGAGGTATCCCATAAACCCAAGCCCGCCAACACACAGGACGACTCCATAGAAGAACAATAGCGTATCCCATTCGGCGCGTGCGACTTTGGAGAAGACGTTAAAGGGGACCACCTCACCTAACCGTTGAATCGCCTCGATATCCCCTCGTTGCTCATAAATCCGGCGCTTCTTGTCCAGAGATTTTGGCAGTGTCTTGACCAGGTAATACCCAAACATATTGAGATAACCGAGACCAAGCATCATTCCGATCACTGGAGGGAGATGAAGGAAATTGTGGAAACAAACAGCAGTCGCAATAGTTGCAAGAAAGAACCAAACGATCCGCCATGTGCCACGTTTCAGCTCGACTGATTGGCCGGAGGCTTCAGGCCTTTCGCTCGGTAAGACGAAAGACATGATGGTGGCTGGGATTAAAAAATTCACCGCCGCTGGAATGAAGAGAGTGAAAAACTCCGTGAAGTTCAGGACGCCTTTTTGCCACACCATGAGCGTTGTGATGTCACCAAAAGGACTGAAAGCACCACCTGCATTGGACGCCACCACAATGTTGATGCAAGCCGGTCCGATAAAGCGAGGATTATTGCCCCCAACAGCCATGACGACAGCGCACATCAAAAGCGCAGTGGTCAAATTATCTGCAATTGGCGAAATAAAGAACGCGAGGATTCCGGTCAGCCAGAAAAGCGATCGCAGCCCTAGACCTGAAGCGATCAGCTTTTCTCGCAACCATTCAAATAGACGACGTTCTTCCATCGCGTTGATGTACGTCATCGCGACTAAGAGAAAGAGCATTAACTCAGCAAATTCAAGCAAATTGTGACGAACGGCCGCCTCGGCTAGCTGCTCTTGTCCGGTTCCTTGATAAGACACCGCAATAATTAACCAAATGAGTCCGGCAGCAATGAGTACCGGTTTTGACTTGGGCAGGTGGATACTTTCCTCTGCCATCACGAGTGCGTAAGCAACAACAAAGATGGCAATCGCAAGGAAGCCTGCGAAATGGTTGGTTAGATCAATCACGTCACCGGTTGGACCGGAGGCAAACGCAAGCCCAGGGAAGAGCGCTAGGGTCAGCACTCGGGCAATGTACAGCATGTTGGGTTACATCCTCTCGTTTACAAATCGATGAGGAGCACCGCCAGTTCTTTCAAGATAAACACAGCAGGCGCCAGCATCAGAACGCCCAGGAGGATATACATGCCTAACTTACCGGCACCGGATCGTTTAGCGAGATCGACGACAATAAATCCCATGTAGCCGACGAGGCCTGTCACACAGACCAGCATGATGATCTCTTCTATTTCGGCAGTGGTCACAAAGATTCCCTCCTAGACCGCGGTGCGAATTTTAGCGCCTGCAGCATAAAAATCTAGCTCGCTTTAGTCTGATTGGGGGTGTGAAGGCCTTTCTGGCCCCAAAAGAATCGCGAGCCATCGGTATTTGGGTGATTCTTCAAACGCCAGTTTCGCGGTCATCGTGAGCGGAATCGCCAAGAGAATGCCGACAATCCCAAGCATCCATCCCCAAAAGACCAAGGATAAGAACACCACCATTGGAGACAGTCCAAGGCCTTGTCCTTGCAGTCTTGGTTCAATAATTTGACCGAGCCCGACATTAACACCGATATAGACGGCTGTTGTCAGACCGGCTGAGCCAAGGCCAAATTCTAAAAAGGCAAGAATGACAGCGGGGACAGCCGCTAAAATTGAGCCAAGTGTTGGAATGTAGTTTAAGAGGAAGGCGAGAAGACCTAACACGAATGGGAAGTCGACACCCTCGGCTAGGAGGAAGAGTGTCACTGCCACTCCCGTTGCCACTCCGATCATCGTCTTGATCGCTAAGTACTGATTCAAGTGCTTCATGAATTGCGTGAAAGCCAAGAATGGTTCGTGTTCGCTACGTCCGAAGGCCACGCGGACTTTCTGTGGCATCGAGGCGGCTTCCATCAAAATGAAAACCACAATCAGTAAGATCAAAAAGCCATTGGTCAACAGCGCGCCAAGTGCCGTCAGCAGATTGGATAACAGTGTAAAGACACCTGAGCTGTCGAAGGATTGCCGCAACTGGTCGGCATCGATCGGAATATCGTAGCTGGCTGCTAATAACCAGAGCGATTCAAGTTGCTCATTCAGGCGTGCTTCATAGACTGGTGCGGCTGCACTAAAGGCATTCACCGACCCTCCGACCACTGCGCTGAGTCCCGCAATCACTGACAATAACAACACCAGCACAATCAGAACGGAGAGAACATTGGGTACGCCTCGACGTTGCAGAGCAATCGAGAGCGGCGCTGAGACCAAGGCAACAAACAAAGCAACCAATAGGGTCACGATGATTGCGCTCGCTGATTTGATCCCTGCTAAGACCACAACAAGAGCTGCTAAATTAAAAAGCCAACGTTCTCCGGTGTTCACTCGAACCTCTCATCTTTCAACATCTAGGTATGACTTTAACAAAGAAGGGCTGGTTTGAATGCGTGTAATTGCAGGAACTTCGAATTTTCGTGCTCGATCGCCATTTCGGTCTCAAAAGTCAGATCGTGTGATTCTCGGTCATCGGTGATAATCGATTGGCCGTTCCCAGACTCGGCTTGGTTTAAACGATCGTGTCCTAAGCGTCCTGAGTCGATGCTTGGTTACCACCCGAGGACGAGTGCGAAGACTGCATAGGCGCCACCAAGACAAAGCGTCATGACCACAAATCCTCGAAGCACGATGATTGTTGAAAATGGATGCGGTGTTCCAACCGGCGCTCCAAATCCAGGCTTTAGTCCCGTGATCATCCCTTGAATCAAAGGCTCTTTCATGAAAATGGTGTGCCAAAGAACTGCGACCACGTGGAGCAACACCGTGATCAGGACAAGTTTGCTAAGCACCGGGTGAGACAAGCTTGCCAGATTCACCAAGAATTCTGGCAGTAAAGGCGCGAGTGGGCCTGCGAATAAGATGTCGTCGGATGAGGCCATTCCTGTGATCGCTGTCAAGCCAATCAATCCGATCAACACATAAACGGCGAGTCCTCCGATGGCACTATGTCCTGGGGTATGTTCTGTCTCTTTGCGGATGAGTTTTTGCACGCCGGTGAGAGCGGTTTGCGGTGTGGGGATCGGAAAGCTTGAGAACCTCGCATACTGTGGGCCGATGAACCCCCAGACGAGCCGAAAAATGATCCAGCCCGCCAGAAGAATTCCGACCGTCGCATGCGCATCCATCAAATCCAGGTTTTCCCCTGAAATTTGTTGGAAGACGATGCCTGCGACAATCAACCAGTGGCCCAGCCTGACCCAAATATCCCAGACCGGTTGTTTTGATTGCATGATCTACTCCGCGATTCCCCAAGGTGGATGATCTGTTTTGTATCAATATAAGACAGAGTCTCATTCAATCCACTGACCTTGATCAAATCATTGATCGAAATTGATACCGTTGATTCTGATCTGGTTCCCGATTCGGTAATTTACTTACAAAATATTGTAGGACAAAGACCCCCTCAATTTTTCTACCCAATGCCGATTATAGTGGAATAGTGTGTCATTCTGGCGTCAGAGTATAAGAAGAGACGGTCCTTGCTGTTTGGCGAGAAAAACGTTTCATGGATGAAAGTTTTCAACGGATTGAGGTGGAATATGCTTGTACTGACACGACGCGTGGATGAATCGATTCGTATTGGCGATAACATCCGCATTACAGTGGTCAAGATCAAAGGAACGCAGCAAATCTGCGTCGGCGTGGATGCGCCTCGTGATGTGCCTGTGTTGCGCGAAGAGTTGCTTGTTGAGCGCGCAGAGGTTATTGACGAGCCAGAATCGTCAAATTCATAGATCTTGCCAATCCTCTGGCCTGTTCGCGTATCATGGAGGCTTTAGTTATTCGCGGATAGTCTAGTGTCCCCACAGCCCCTATTTGTCATCCGTCCGGGCCTGTCGCTTTGTCTTGTCCGCCGCTGGCTATCAGAGCAGACCGAACACCAGTTGATCGCCTCTCTCGATGAAACGCTTCAGTGGACTCAAGGTTCAATCCGGTTATTTGGTCGTGAGATCGATGAGCCTCGATTGACCGCCTGGTGTGGTGATGTGCCCTACACCTATTCTCGTCGTCAATTAGCTGCAAAACCTTGGCCGCCAAATCTGCAGCATTTGAGAGAGCAGCTGCATGCTGTCACCGATCAGTTAGGTATCACCACCGCTTTTGGCTTCAATCACTGTTTGTTAAATCGCTACAGATCGGGTGATGACTCCATGGGGTGGCATCGAGACAATGAAATCGAGCTCGGAGATCAGCCGGTGATTGCATCAATCTCACTGGGTGATGCTCGCCGTTTTCGTTTACGGTCTCGACAATCTCCAACGATTCATCCAATGACATTTGAATTGGGTCATGGAGATCTGTTACTGATGTACGGTATGACACAGCATCATTGGGAACATGCCCTGTTAAAAACGCGCCAAACCAAGGGTCCTCGAGTCAACCTTACGTTTCGATCGGTGGGTCAGCGATGAGTCGACGCGTCCTCTGTGTGTTACATCAGGCGCATTCGACGACCGGGCAGGTTGGGATTGCCTTGAAACAACTTGGGCATCAAGTCCAAGTGGTGCGGCCTCTCGTTGGGCAGCGATTGCCTCGACAAATTGAGCGGTTTGACGGTCTGGTGGTCTTTGGTGGACCGATGAGCGCAAATGACGATCATTTGTTGGGTATTCGGATGGAATTGCAATTGATCGAACGTTGGATGCATCTGGATCGTCCGGTTTGGGGTATCTGTCTGGGTGCACAGTTGATGGCTCGGGTATTGGGTTCCCGCGTATTTACCCATCATCGGGATCAAGTTGAAATTGGGTGGTATCCAATCAAGCCCCTGGGGCAAGGTAAGCAAATCTTTGGTCCTTTGAGCCGCGTCTATCAATGGCATCGCGAGGGTTATTATTTGCCCCAGGGTGCGATTCGGCTGGCATCTGGCGTGGTTAATGGTCATTTTGAGGAACAGGCGTTCCGGGTGGGCCACCACGGCTTGGCGACACAGTTTCATCCGGAGATGCATCCTCGTATGATGAACCGATGGCTTGCGCGGGCAGGCCATATGTTGGAGTTACCAGGTGCGATGAATATCCATAATCATCGCGGCGGACTGACTCGTTACTATCCGAAGCAGTCTCGTTGGTTAAAGCAGACGTTACATCGTTGGTTAGAATCGGATCTCTAGATATCCGAGCCAAAGATTTAAGCGCTGTGGTCGATATTCACAAGGGTACGGACGTTTACTCATCAAAGGTTTGGCTTCGCATGCATGGCTTGTTGTTATTCACTGCTCTACTGACCCTGGCATTGTTGGTCTATGGGCTGTATCAGTTAAATCAGCGCGTGATGCGACTCGAGGCGAAAAAGCGCCAGATCGCATCAGAGAAAGCCGCGAAAGAGCGAGCGTTGGCTCCGCCCCAAAGAGACAAGAGCGTTGATATTTTCCATGATTTGGAAAGCGAAGAGCTCTTCTACGCAATGACCGGCGAGGCTCATCAGGAGCTTGAGTTTTCAGAGGATGCCCGGAAGCGATTTGAATTGGTCATTCGAAAGCACCTTCTTGAAGTGCTCGAAAAAGCCAAGAACGGTGAGCGCTCTCTGGATTCTGAAACGATGATCCGAACCTTACGTGGTCCAGTTCGATCTTGGTTACCCCAGGATGTTGTCAGTTCACTCCTGATGCAGGGTGGGATATTGGCAAATGACCCCAACGACGAACGTGCCGTAGCATCCATTCGGTCAACCATCGATCGCTTGTATCTGCAACTGGGCTACCAGACTCCGGAGGATGTGTTAGGTCTTGATGATCAAACGACTGACCCATCTGAAGAGACGACCGATGAGCCGAAGCGCCCGCCTGGCGCTGATGGGTTCATGGAACAAAAACGTCATTTTCCATCCCACGTCTTTCTCTTATATTTTTATAATTATTGAAATATTGAATTAAGGGGTTCGATGATGGATACGATGGCTGCAGTGCGTTGTTTTCAGGCCATTGGTCAGGCGCATCGGCTAGAGATGTTTCGGCAACTGGCAAAAGCCGGTGACACAGGAATGACCGCTGGTCTGATTGCTGAAGTGTTAGATCTTTCCCCGTCCCAGGTGAGTTTTCATTTGAAGGAATTGGAAGCATCAACACTCTGCTTTGCTGAACGGGAAGGGCGTTTTATGAGGTATCGAATCGAACCTGGCGCCGTCCGGGATTTATTGGACTTTTTATTGGCCGACTGTTGCCAGGGTCGCCGGGACTTGTGCTCGCCTGCGCTGCAGCAGTTAGAACACAATTGTCGTTAAGGAACTTGATGATGCGAATAGGGATTAATGGACTCGGCCGAATCGGTCGATTGGCAATTCGAGCGTTGCAAAACCATCCAACGATGGAGTTGGTCCATGTGAACGATATTGCCGGAGATGCGGCCACTCATGCGCATTTGCTGGCATTTGATTCGGTCCATGGGCGCTGGGATGTCGATGTGTCAGGCGTGGATGATCGTTTGGTCATTGATGGCCGAGACATCAAAGTGACCTCAGAGAAAACACTCGACGCGGCAGATTTTTCAGACTGCGATTTGGTCTTGGAATGCACCGGTAAGTTCAAAACGGTGGATGCACTGAAGCCCTATCGCGATCAGGGCGTACAGCAAACCGTGGTTTCTGCACCGATTAAGGTGCCAGAGGTGTTAAATGTTGTGATGGGTGTGAACGACAGATTGTTTTCGCCGGATCACCACCCGATTGTGACGGCAGCAAGCTGTACCACGAATTGTATCGCGCCTGCCATTCAAGTGATCCATCAAACATTTGGGATTCGTCATGGGTCGATCACGACAGTCCATGACATTACTAATACGCAGACGATTCTTGATGCTCCGCACAAGGATCTTCGCCGCGCGCGAGCTTGTGGGATGTCGCTGATTCCGACCACGACGGGAAGCGCAACTGCGATCGCAGAGATTTTCCCTGAGCTCAGAGGGCGGTTGAATGGCCATGCGATTCGTGTGCCTTTGGCAAATGCCTCGATCACTGATTGCGTGTTTGAATTGCAACGAGCGGTCACCGTAGACGAAGTGAATCAGGCGCTCAAACATGCCGCCGACAACGAATTATCCGGCATTTTGGGCTATGAAGAGCGCCCACTAGTGTCGATTGATTATAAAACGGACCCGCGCTCAAGCATCGTGGATGCGTTATCGACCATGGTTGTGAATGACACGCAACTGAAACTCTACCTTTGGTATGACAATGAATGGGGGTATGCCAACCGTTTAGTTGAATTAGCAGCCTATACCGGAGCTGTGCGTGGACTCTAGGTTACGTGATTATGCAGTAATCACTGGGAATTATTGGGCGTTCACTGTCACTGATGGTGCGCTGAGGATGCTGGTGGTTCTGCATTTTCACACCTTGGGGTTTACGCCCTTTGAAATTGCCTCGTTGTTTTTGTTCTACGAATTCTTCGGCATTGTCACAAACGCTGTTGGTGGCTGGCTGGGCGCCAGGATTGGTTTGAATCGAACCATGCAAATCGGTTTGTTGTTGCAGATCGGCGCTCTGGCCATGTTACTGGTCCCGGAAACTTGGCTCACTGTGATTTGGGTGATGGTCGCTCAGGCAATCTCTGGGATTGCGAAAGATCTGAATAAGATGAGTGCGAAGAGCTCCATGAAATCGATCGCTCGCGATCAGGATGCCGGCTTGTATCGGATCGTTGCGTTTCTCACCGGATCAAAAAATGCGCTGAAGGGCGCAGGCTTTTTCATTGGTGCGGTGTTGTTATCTTGGTTGGAGTTTCAAGGCGCGATCGCGGCGATGGTGGCGATGTTGTCGGTGGTGTGGCTGATGAGTCTTTTGCTGCTTCGTCAGGAACTCGGCGTCATGAAAGCAAAGCCAAAATTCAGTCAAATCTTCTCGAAATCGGAGGCGGTCAATCGGTTATCTCTGGCGCGCTTTTTCTTATTTGGTGCTCGGGATGTTTGGTTTGTCGTCGCGCTTCCCGTGTTCCTTCACGAAGTGTTGGGCTGGGATTTCTGGCAAGTGGGTGGTTATTTGGCAGCCTGGGTCATGATTTATGGAATGATCCAAGCAGCAGCACCCAAACTGACAGGCCGGTCGCAAGCGCCTGATGTGGTTGGTCGACAATTGGTGGTGTTCGGCGGATGCCTGGCGCTGACTCCGGCTGCCATCGGGGTGGCACTTTCCTATGGTTTGTCACCGGTCTTTGTTGTGACAGTTGGCTTACTGATCTTCGCATTATTATTCGCGATGAATTCAGCACTGCACAGTTTCTTGATTGTCCGTTTTGCGCGGGATGAAGGTGCCAGCCTCGATATTGGTTTTTATTATATGGCGAATGCGGGTGGTCGCTTGGCGGGGACGGTTGGCTCAGGTGCTCTCTATCAATGGATGGGGTTGGAGGCCTGTTTATGGGTGTCAGCAGGGTTGATTGCCATGGCCTCCCTTGCTGCCATGTCCTTGCCGAAGGGCGAGGTGGGCACCGCCTAAGCAGTGCCCTGACCGTTACACTTCAGGATTGGCTTTGATTCGATGGATTGCCAAATCGGCACCATCAAATTCCTCTTCTTCAGAGAGACGTAATCCCAGCGTCTGACGAATGACACCGTAAATGATGAGTCCGGAAATCACAGCGATTCCGACTCCGGTGATGGTCCCGATGAGCTGGGCCATGAACGAGACGCCGCCAAGACCCCCGAAGGCTGTCGTTCCAAAAATACCGCAGGCCAGTGCCCCCCAAGCGCCACAGACACCATGCAGTGCCCACACACCCAACACGTCATCGAGTTGTTTCTGTTTGGAACACCACACAAATAGCCAGACGAACAGACCGCCGGCAACCAGACCAGTCGCCAAGGCTCCGAGTGGATGGAAAACATCAGATCCGGCGCAGACAGCAACAAGCCCAGCCAGTGGGCCGTTGTGGATAAAGCCAGGGTCGTTTCTACCAATGATGAGGGCAGCCAGTGTGCCACCGACCATTGCCATGAGTGAATTCACAGCAACCAAACCACTGATGCCCTCGACCGCCTGTGCGCTCATGACATTAAATCCGAACCAGCCGACAGTCAGAATCCAAGCACCTAAGGCGAGAAAAGGGATCGAGCTCGGCGCAAAAGAAATGATCCGTCCATCGCGAACACGACCTCTCCGTGACCCGAGCAAGAGGACTGCAGTCAGCGCCAGCCACCCACCCATGCCGTGCACCACAATGGAGCCAGCAAAATCGTGGAAACCAGCCCCGGTGACATCTTCAATCCACTGTTGGAATCCGAAATTTCCATTCCAAATCATGCCTTCGAACAGAGGATAAATCAGAGCCACGATCACGACATTCGCAACCATCATCGGCCAGAACTTCGCGCGCTCCGCGATACCGCCTGAGATAATCGCTGGAATCGCCGCGGCAAAGGTTAAGAGGAAGAAGAATTTGACCAGCGCAAACCCATTGCCATCCATCATCTGATCGGCGCCGACAAGAAATCCGGTTGCATAGGCGACTTGGTAGCCGATAAAGAAGTAGGCGAGTGTGGATACCCCAAAATCAGTGAGGATTTTGACCAGGGCATTGACCTGATTCTTATGCCGAACGGTACCAACTTCCAAGAAGGCAAAGCCCGCGTGCATAAAAAGCACCAGAATGGCACCCATCAGTAAGAAAAACGTATCCGTTCCAGCAACAATTAAGTCGATGCGTTCAGCTAAGCCCGTCAGAGTCGGCTCCATAAAGTCTCTCCGTTTCATGCACCAACGTGGTGCAATTTTAGTTAAACACCATCCCCCGCGCACAATCTTGGTTCAGGGTGCGCGGATTTGGTGCGAAATTTCTGTCGTGACCAAGGTTGAGCGAAATGTGTGCCAAAAAAAGGCGGGGTGAACCCCGCCAAAGATCGCAATTGAAAGGCTCATGCAGCCGTTTGTTTGGATAGATCGTGTTTCATCCAAGACAGTGTGGTGTCGAGCATTCGGTTGGAAAATCCCCATTCGTTGTCATACCAAGCCAAGACCTTGGTGAGATCACCAAGCACTTTGGTGTGGTTCAGATCCACAATGGAGCTCGCCGGGTTGTGGTTAAAGTCCTGGCTGACAAGCGGTAACCGATTGGTGATGAGGACGCCGTCTGGACTCTCATCTGCCGCTTTCTGAATCGCCTGATTGACTTCTTCCGCTGAAGCCTTGGTTTTCAGTCGGCAGGTGAGATCCACCAATGACACATTGATGGTCGGAACCCGTACTGCCATGCCATCAAGGCGTCCATTGAGATGAGGCAGTACCAGACCAACCGCAGCGGCAGCGCCGGTTTTGGTTGGAATCATTGAGTGCCCAGCCGCGCGAGCACGATAGAGATCGGTATGATAGACATCGGTCAACTTCTGGTCGTTGGTGAACGCATGGATCGTGGTGATCTGACCGTCTTCCAGGCCAAAGGCATCGTCTAAAGCCTTGGCTAGGGGTGCTAAGCAGTTGGTGGTGCAACTGGCATTACTGATCACTTGCATCGTGTCAGTCAACAGGTGGTCGTTAACGCCATACACGATGGTTGCATCGACATCGCTTCCAGGAGCGCTGATGATCACTTTTCGGGCGCCCGCTTGAATATGGGCGAGCGCCTTGTCTTTACTGGTGAAGAGACCAGTGCATTCATAGACCACATCGACGTCTAGCTCACGCCATGGCAGTTGATTGGGGTCAGCCACAGCGAGTGTCTTGATTGGATGGCCAGCAATCGTAAATCCATCCTGAGATTGCTCGACATTGAACGCAAAGCGTCCGTGAGTGGTATCAAATTGCAGCAGATGTGCATTGATTTCGGGGCTACCGAGATCATTAATTGCGACCACCTGAATCTGATCTTGTAGATTTCTTTCATAAAGCGCTCGGAGGATGTTGCGTCCGATCCGCCCAAATCCGTTAATTGCGACTCTAATCATGTCATCATGCCTATGTTTTTACGTGCAATACGTCATTTATGTTTGTAATATTACGTAAATTTACGAAAAAATAACGGAATCTGCAAGGGAGATTTTGGTGTTATCGCAAATTGAATCCTCACTTGAGCAATTGAGTCGATCAGAACGCAAGGTGGCAGCCTATGTATTGGGTGATGCGCCTGCGGTCTTGTCGATGTCAATCGCTCGTGTGGCGCAGGAAGCGTCGGTATCTGAACCCACGGTTAATCGATTTTGTCGGACTTTTGGCGCCACGGGTTTTCCGGACTTTAAGCTGAAGCTTGCGCAGAGTTTGGCGAGTAGTCCGATGCTGACCACGGCGATGGTGTCGGAGTCTGATGCCATGCCTGAGATCTTCTCGAAGCTCACCGACAAAGCGATCCGGTCGGTGCAGGACCTGAAAGCATCGCTTGATGTGGTCACGCTGGAGCGAGCGGTAGACCTCTTTTGCCAGGCTCGACAAGTGGCTTTTTTTGGCATGGGAGCCAGCGGATCAGTGGCGCGTGACGCGCAACATAAGTTCTTTCGATTCAACGTGCCTGTGGTTGCCTATGACGATGGATTGATGCAGCGGATGCATGCTGCAGCCATGACCACCGGTGATTTAGCTGTGGTGATTTCGCACACCGGCCGGACTCGAACCATGGTTGAGGCGGCGACTCTCGCGCGAGAGACCGGCGCGAGTGTTCTGGCCTTGACGCGCTCGGAGACTCCCTTGTCTCGAGTGGCGACGCTGACTGTGCCGGTTGATGTGGATGAAAACACTGAGCTCTATATCCCAATGGTTTCGCGCTTGATGCAATTGTTGGTTCTCGACATCCTGGTCACAGGTGTTGCGCAAAAACGCGGCCGAGATTTTCAGCCACACCTGGCGCGAATTAAGCAATCACTCGATGGAACAAGGCTTGCCGACTAATGATGTCTTTTGGTTGTCATAAAATCTTGTTAAATTACTACAAATTGAAGGGTCTGCTCCAAAGAGCAAGGATAGAAACATGCGTCGAACCAAAATCGTAGCCACACTCGGCCCGGCCTCAGACCGTCCTGGTGTCCTCAAACGTCTCTTAGAGGCGGGTGTTGATGTGTGTCGATTGAATTTTTCACACGGGAGTGCCGATGATCATCGACGACGGGCGAAGGACGTTCGAGCAATCGCTGCAGAGATCGGCCGAACCGTGGCGATCTTGGCTGATCTTCAGGGGCCAAAAATCCGGATCGCCCGGTTTCAAGATCAATCGGTGTTACTGACGGCAGGTGCATCTTTTATTCTCGATGCGGAGCTTGGCCCAACCGACGGGGACGAGACTCAAGTTGGCCTCGATTACCGTGAACTGCCCAAGGACTGCCGACCTGGCGATATGTTGTTGCTCGATGATGGACGTGTGGTCTTAAAGGTGGTTGACGTCAAAAACTCTCAGGTCATCACGGAGGTGATGACTGGTGGCAAATTGTCCAATAACAAAGGAATTAATAAACAAGGTGGTGGGCTCTCAGCCTCTGCTTTGACGGCCAAAGATTACGCTGATATGGATGTGGTTTCTGAGATTGAAGCTGATTTTGTGGCGATCTCATTCCCACGGGATGCAGAAGACATGCACTTGGCCAGAGCGGCGCTCAGAACCCGCGGATCGACAGCGGATTTGGTGGCGAAGATTGAACGTGCTGAAGCAGTGGCATCCGATTCCGTTCTCGATGCGTTGATCTCTGCAAGCGATGCAGTGATGGTGGCGCGAGGAGATCTGGGCGTCGAGATTGGTGACGATCGGCTGATTGGTGTGCAAAAGAAAATCATCACGCGAGCACGTGCCTTGGATCGACCGGTCATTACCGCCACGCAAATGATGGAGTCGATGATTTCGAGTTCGATGCCAACACGCGCTGAAGTTTTCGATGTGGCCAACGCCGTGCTCGATGGCACAGATGCGGTGATGCTGTCAGCAGAGACAGCAGCTGGTGACTATCCCGTTGAGACCGTGTTGGCAATGGCAAAGACAGCTGAGGGTGCTGAGCAGACCGATCAGGCTCAAGCGCTGGGGGCTCGGGTTGAGGCGCAGTATGACCGGCGTGATGAAGCCATTGCGCTAGGCGCCATGTATATCGCCAACCATTTGAAGCGATTGGCCGCTATCGTCTGTATTACAGAAAGCGGGTCCACTCCCTTATGGATGAGCCGTTCGGGCGCCAGTGTGCCGATTGTGGCCTTATCCCACAAGCCAAGAACACTTGCGCGGATGGCGCTATTTCGTGGAGTGAAGCCGTTGGCATTTGATCCACCAGAGCACCAATCAATGAGTATTGTGGATCAGTTGGTGGTTGGACAGGTTGCCGAGTCTCTGGCACTGCCTGATGACAGCCAAGTCCTTCTCACACGAGGTGATCGTCTGAATACCCCTGGCGGCACCAGCACCTTAAAAATTGTATCGGTTGAAGAGGCGAAGCGAATTGTAGATGGTGATTGAATCGAAAATCCCGAAAGAAGCAGAAATTCCACCGACTGACTTTGTGATCGTCGGCGGTACCGGGGATCTTGCGCTTCGAAAAATTTTTCCGGCGCTGTTTCATCGTTTCCTCGATGGGCAGATTCCTGACAGTTGTGCACTGATTGCAGCTGCGCGCCATACGCTACCGAAAGATGAGTTTTTGGCTCAGCTCAGACCTTTTTGTGAGGAAGTGATCACTCAGGCGAACGAATCCGATTGGCAAGCCTTTGGTGAGCGCGTTCAGATTCTTGCATTTGACGTCAAGTCGGGCGAAGGCGCCTCTGAGATTGAAGCCGCTTGCTTGGCAACGGCGGCGATTCCACGAGTGTTCTATTTTGCGATTTCACCGACGCTCTTCGCCGATGCTTGTCAAACGCTCGAGCGGACTGGACTGAAGACTGAGCAAACCCGTCTGGTGGTTGAGAAGCCAATGGGTCATGACCTGAAAAGTGCAGAAGCACTCGATGATTCCATTCTCGAGGTATTCGAAGAGCGACAGATTTACCGAATCGATCATTATCTCGGTAAAGAAACTGTGCAAAACCTGATGGCGCTTCGATTTGCCAATTCCCTGTTTGAATCACTCTGGTCCAATGCGCACATTGACCATGTGCAAATCTCGGTGGCGGAAGACGTCGGTGTTGGATCGCGGGCGTCGTACTACGATGATTTTGGTGCGCTCAGGGACATGGTGCAAAATCATCTGTTGCAACTCTTATGTTTGGTGGCGATGGAGCCGCCATCCAAGTTTGTTGCTGACCAAGTGCGTGATGAAAAGCTGCGCGTCTTGCGGGCGTTGAAGCCAATTACGCGTGAGAACTTTGACCGTTCAGTGAAATTGGGCCAGTACACCAAAGGCTCAATCGAAGCGAATCCGGTGTCTTCCTATGTGGATGAAGTCGGTCATGGGAGTGGAACAGAAACCTTCGCCGCACTTCGCTGTGAGATCTCAAATTGGCGCTGGTCTGGAGTCCCGTTTTATTTAAGAACGGGGAAACGGTTAGCTGGTCGAGCATCTGAAATTGTGATTACCTTCAAACGGCCACCGCACAATATTTTCCAAGACGGTCCGGGAAGTTCGGAGGTCATGGAGCCCAATCGTCTGGTCATTCGGCTGCAACCGAATGAGGGACTGAAGTTGAGCATGACCAGTAAAGAGCCAGGTCCCGGAGGGATGCGGTTATTTCCCGCAAGCCTCAACCTGTCATTCAACGAAACCTTTAAGACGCGATTACCAGAAGCCTATGAACGGCTGTTAATGGATGTTGCCAGAGGGAACCAGACACTCTTTATGCGGTCGGATGAAGTTGAGGCTGCATGGGCATTTATTGATCCTATTGTGAACGAGGCAAAACGTCGAAAGCCTGAGAAATATGCGGCTGGAACTTGGGGGCCTGTGTCGTCGTTTGAGTTGATGGCTGAGCATGGGCATCGCTGGATTGAACCTGAGGTGCATGGATGACCGTCGTTGAAACTGTCGTGACCACACTCGAGCACTTGATCGCTGATCGGGGTCGCGCGCGGATTGCCTTTCCGGGTGGGCGAAGTGCGGTCGGATTGATGCAAGAACTCGCCACAAAGCCCCTCGAATGGTCCGCAATCGATGTCACTTTGGTGGATGAGCGAGCCGTCCCTGAGACGAATCAGGCATCCAATGCGCGCTTGGTCAAGCAGACGCTCTGCACCGATCAAGCCTCGCTTGCGCGATTTGAGCCCTTATTGGTGGAATCTGACGCAATGCATTCCGCACGCACGCTCAATCAAAGGGAATGTTCGATCGATATCGCGATTCTTGGCATGGGGGAAGATGGTCACTTTGCCAGCTTATTTCCACGGCAGTCCGTAGTCCCTGGGCTTGGCGACGATGTGGATGGCTTTGTTGCCACTGACGCGGTTGGATCTCCATCGGTTCCACGAATTTCCATGACTTTAACGCGGATTCTTTCCGCACCGTTGGTGGTGCTGTTGGTGAGCTCTGAGGCCAAAAAAGAGAAAGTCTTGGCGGGCCTTCGGGGACTCGATCCAATGAACCCCGTGAGTTATTTGCTCGCAGCCAATCATCCGATTGTCATCGAATGGCCAGATGGATCCACCGAAACGATTCAAGGAGGAGTCGCTCAATGAATCGAGAAGCTGAAGTTCGCGCGGTATTGCAAGGCATTGAGCAACGAAGTGCTCAAACCCGCCGTCGGTATCTTGATGGAATCCGCGAAATGGCTGATGCGGCTGACTCTGACCGCGGTCAGGTCAGTTGCTCCAATCTCGCGCATGCCGCCGCCGGTGCTCTGGAAGATCAATCGACCCTATTAACGGTGGATGCGGGTCGTGCGAAAAACTTAGCCATCGTGACTGCATACAACGACATGTTGTCAGCACACCAACCCTATGAGCATTATCCAGAACGGATTAAGCGACAGGCGCGAGCGCTTGGTGCAATGGCGCAGGTCGCAGGCGGTGTGCCGGCGATGTGTGACGGTGTCACCCAAGGTCGACCGGGGATGGAGTTATCGTTGTTGTCTCGGGATGTGATTGCAATGTCGACTGCAGTTGCACTGAGTCACAACGTCTATGATGCGGCGGTGTGTCTGGGGATCTGCGACAAGATCGTTCCAGGATTATTAATGGGCGCTTTATCATTTGGTCATATCCCGACGGTATTTATCCCAGCCGGTCCCATGCAAACCGGGATCAGCAATGACGATAAAGCACAGGTTCGCAAAGCCTTTGCAACAGGTGACGTGGGTCGCGAACAACTCCTACGCTCAGAAGCTGCCGCATACCACAGCCCAGGGACCTGTACGTTTTACGGGACCGCCAATTCAAATCAGATGTTACTTGAGATGATGGGGATCCAACTGCCGGGCTCGAGTTTTATCAATCCAGGTGAAGATATCCGAGGTCTGTTGACTGACGCTGCCGTCGATGCGGCATTGCGAGCCAGTCGTGGCGGTGATCATTACCTACCGCTTGGGCTTGTCATTGATGCTCGATCAATCGTCAACGCGATTGTTGGCTTGCACGCCACAGGTGGTTCAACCAATCACACCATGCATTTAATCGCGATCGCTCAGGCGGCCGGTATCTCTGTGACCTGGGATGATTTTGCGGCGCTGTCCAAAGTTACACCCCTGATTGCACGCGTGTATCCGAACGGTTCGGCAGACGTGAATCACTTCCACGCAGCAGGCGGTATGGGTTACGTGATGGGCGAGTTACTCGATGCAGGGCTCCTGCTTGGTGATGCCCTGTCAATGACTGGAAAAACACTGGGTGAGAGCATCTCTGAGCCAACCTTGGTTGGCGGGGCGTTACAGTGGGGTGCGCCTCAGTCAGAGTCTTTGGATGCCAGTATTTTAAAACCGGTGACGACGCCTTTTCAGGAGACCGGTGGTCTGGTGCATCTCACCGGAAACTTAGGTGAGGCGGTGATCAAAACTTCCGCTGTCGAGGCAGAGCGTCATGTCATTGAGGCACCCTGTGTGGTGTTTGAATGCGAAGAGGATGTGAAAGTTGCGTTCCAGGCGGGTGAACTGAATCGTGATTTGGTCGTTGTGGTGCGTGGGCAAGGCCCCAAGGCGAACGGAATGCCTGAGTTGCATGGGCTCACACCCGCGCTCTCGGTACTGCAAGATAAAGGTTACCGGGTCGCCTTGGTGACCGACGGTCGCATGAGTGGTGCCAGTGGCAAGGTTCCTGCAGCGATTCACGTCTCTCCGGAAGCAAAAGACGGAGGAGTGATTGCCAAGATTCAGAGTGGCGATGTGATCCGTTTGGATGCAACCACAGGCGAACTTGTTCTTCACGTCGATTCAACGACCTTGGCCTCGCGCATCCCTGTCATTGTTCCTGAGCCCCAGCATCCAGCACCTTGGGGTCGCTCATTATTTTCAACGCTTCGCCACCAGGCAGGTCCAGCGACCTTAGGTGGTGGTTTACAAGTACTCTCGGAGGCTTAATGCATCCCGTTTTAAAAGAAGCGCTTGAGCGCAGTCCTGTGATGCCGGTTCTGGTCATTCCAGAGCTTTCGATGGCCAGGCCTCTGGCTGAGGCTCTGGCATCTGGTGGTTTAACGGTGTTTGAAATTACGTTAAGGACCGCATGTGCCTTAGAGGCGATGGCCGTCATGAAGCAGGCAGTGCCTGATGCATTGATTGGGGCTGGCACGGTAACCAATCCGGAGCGTC
>QXYM01000003.1 GCA_009886945.1 Litorivicinus sp. | reverse complement strand
TCCTGAACCCGTCCCGAGTGTTAGGGCGGCAAAATACAACACCGGCGTTGGCACCATTCCCACATCGATCACGTCGACGCCGGATCGAATCAAACCCTGGTTTAATGCATCCTGCAGGTCAGGACCGGATAGACGTCCATCACGCGCGGTAACCACTGTTGATTGACCGCGATCTTGGGCAAAGGTTCCAATCGCCTGTCCAAGCGCTTCAACAACACCTCGGTTGAGTTGGTCTGGATAAGTCCCACGGACATCGTAGGCTCGAAAAATGGTTGGACTGATATCGCTCATTACCGTGTGCCCGTGTGGCCAAAGCCACCCTCACCACGGGAGGAGGATTCGAAGTCGTCAACCTCGATAAAGGTTGGCTGAATGACGGGAGTGATCACCATTTGCGCGATACGGTCTCCAGGTTCAATCGTTTGCGGTTCTTGGCCACGGTTCCAGGTCGAAATTTTGAGCTCGCCTTGATAGTCCGAATCGATTAAGCCAACTAAATTTCCGAGGACAAGCCCGCGATGCCCAAGCCCGCTTCTCGGTAAAATCATCGCGCAGAAGCCGGGATCTTCGAGATGAATGGCGATGCCTGTTCCGATCAGGATGGTTTCGCCGGGTGCCAAGGTCACCGGTTCATCAAGGCATGCTCGTAAATCGACGCCTGCAGACCCTGGAGTACCGACTTCCGGAATGGGCCAGTTGGTTCCCACGCGTGGATCCAGCCGTTTGAATTTCAGGTTCATTTCAGATCCTTGTGTTTAATCGTTCAGAAAGAGTATTGAGAATATCGATCGCCACTTGAGATTTGGAGCCCGAGACAACCTGCGGATCTCCATGACTTGAGAGGATCGTGGCTTGGGTGTCATCTTGTCCGAAGATTTGTCCGTTTTCGACACAGTTTGCAATGATGATATCCAGCGATTTTGCCGTCAGTTTTTGGGTTGCATGAGCCAGCATATCGTCGGTTTCTGCGGCAAACCCAACCACCACGTTCGGCCGATTGTTTGCATTGGCCACTGATTGAATAATGTCGGGGTTTTCCGTGAGTGTGATGTGTGACAGATCATCTGTGGATTTTTTGAGTTTGTTGGCTGATGGGTGCGAAGGCCGCATATCGCACACTGCTGCTGCTCCGATAAATAGATCCGTATCATCGAGCGATTGGTGAACAGCCTCGAACATCTCTGCTGCTGTTTCCACGTCAATGCGAGACACACCATTCGGTGTTTCCAAATACACAGGTCCGGCAATTAAAGTGACGCTGGCGCCAAGACGACTGGCCGCTTCAGCCAACGCAAATCCCATTTTTCCAGAAGACCGGTTGGCAATGTAGCGCACGGGGTCGATTGGCTCGTGGGTTGGGCCTGCGGTAATGACGACTTTTCGTTTGGCAAGTGGTCCTTGTGACAGGACGGATTCGAGCGTGAGAACGATATCCATCGGCTCAGACATTCGACCTGAGCCAACGTCTCCGCAGGCTTGAATGCCTGAGTCTGGTCCGACGATGTGTGTCCCTAAGCTGACTAACCGCTGCAGATTCTCTTGGGCGAGATCGTGTTTCCACATTTGCTGGTTCATGGCTGGGGCGATGGCTTTTTCACAATGGGCAGCAACCCAGAGGGTTGTTAAAAGGTCAGGTGCCTGACCATGAGCCAACTGGGCTAGGGTGTTGGCGGTGCAGGGTGCGACAAGAATGAGGTCAGCCCAGCGCGCGAGTTCAATATGCCCCATCCCGGCTTCTGCTTTGGGGTCTAACAGAGACAGCCGAACTTCCCGACCTGTGAGTGCTTGAAAGGTTAAAGGACTGACAAAGGCTGTCGCCGACTCGGTCATGACGACCTGTACAAGAGCCCCTTGACGCCCAAGCTCTCTCGCCAGTTCACAAGCTTTGTAACATGCAATTCCGCCTGTCACGCCAAGCACAATATGTTTGTTTTGAAACCAGGTTGTTTCCGCCACAGACGTTCCCTTGTCAGTTATAGGGCAACCATATCATGAGAGAATGAAACCGCCGATGCTCCGATTGATGATTAATTCTCTCTTGTATGTTTTGCGCAGCGACGCTATCATTCGCGTCCATTTTTTCACGGTCTGTGCAACAGAGGCGAATCCAATTATGTCAAAGGTGTGCCAAGTAACAGGAAAGCGTCCTGCAACCGGCAACAATGTGTCGCATTCGAACATTAAGACGAAGCGTCGCTTCCTTCCGAACCTGCATTGGCATCGGTTCTGGGTTGAGGCTGAGAAGCGTTTTGTGCGTCTTCGCGTGTCAACAAAAGGAATGCGCATTATCGATAAACAGGGGATTGATGCTGTGTTAGCTGATATCCGCTCACGTGGCGAAAAGGTGTAATCCATGCGTGACAAAATTAAATTAGTGTCTTCTGCGGGAACCGGTCATTACTACACGACCGATAAGAACAAGCGAAACACTCCAGATAAGCTTGAGTTCAAAAAGTATGATCCCGTGGTTCGTAAGCACGTGATGTACAAGGAAGCGAAAATTAAGTAAGGCCTGTGCCTGAGCTTCCAGAGGTCGAGACAACGGCGCGAGGTATCGCGCCGTTTCTTATTGGGCAGCAGTTCACGCATGTGCGCGTGAATCAATCTGCTCTTCGATGGCCTATCCCCTCTGATTTTGAGCAACGACTCACCAACGAAATTTGTGTTTCGGTCGAGCGTCGTGCCAAATATCTCATGATTGAAACAACGAATACGCAAATCGTCTCTCATCTTGGGATGAGCGGGTCATTTCGTTTGGTTGATCCGACCACGCCATTAAAAAAACATGATCATGTGCAAATCCGCGTCGGTGATTTGGAACTGCGCTACCACGATCCACGGCGATTCGGCTGTTTATTGTGGTCTGAGTCAGACCGCGCTCAACAATTGCTTCAGCATTTGGGTCCGGAACCTTTGTCAGATGCGTTCAATGGCGCTTGGCTATTCGAACAATCAAGAGGTCGTCGTCTTGCAGTGAAATCATTCATCATGACCAACGCCATTGTTGTCGGGGTTGGGAATATTTATGCGTCTGAATCGCTATTCCTCTCGGGAATTCATCCGCAAAGAGCAGCGAACCGCATCTCAAGAGTGCGGTACGAACGGTTAGCAGCAGAGATCAAAGAGGTGTTGGCGCGCGCCATTGCCTCAGGCGGTACCACCTTGCGTGACTTTGTGAATGGACAAGGTGAGCCAGGATATTTTCAACAAACGCTTGCTGTCTATGGACGCGATGGAGAGCCATGCCGCGACTGCGCTCAGCCGATTCAGAGTCGAGTGATTGGTGGCCGAAATAGTTACTATTGCTTGACCTGTCAGCGTTAGCGGTCGAAGTGCGCCTTTAAGGCAGCCGCAACAGGCTGAGGAACAAATGCCTCAACTTGGCCATCCAGTCGCGCAACCTCTTTCACCAGCGTTGACGAAATAAAGCTGTAATGTTCTACCGGCGTTAGGAAGAGACTTTCGAGCTCTGGCGCCAGTTGTTTATTCAGATTGGCGAGCTGCAGTTCATATTCATAATCCGCAACTGCTCGTAAACCTCGCAGTAATACGCGCGCACCCACTGCCTGTGCAAAGTTTGCGAGCAGAGTGTGGAAGCCGCGAATTTCGACATTATCGAGATGTTCCAGTGACTGTTCGGCAAGTTGGACCCGGGTGTCTAAATCAAAAACAGGCGTTTTATGCGTTGAGCCGGCCACTCCAACAATCACGCGGTCAAAAATTCGAGCGGCACGCTCAACAACGTGCACGTGTCCATTAGTGATCGGGTCGAATGTTCCCGGATAAACAGCGATGGTCATGATGTTGGTCTCAATAAACGCAGCCAGTCCATGCCGGCCTTCAATTCCCTGATCACCTCAAATCCGTCGAGATTTAAGACTTCGTCCTTTTCGCATTCAATCGCGAGTCGAGAGTCTGGCTGAACTTGACTGTGAATCCAAGTCAGAAACTCTTGTGTCATCCCATGGTGGAATGGTGGATCAGCAAAGATGATGTCGGCAGTAATGAAGATCTCGGCAGGGACATCGAATGTATCGGTGATCAAAATTGAACTTTGATCCAGTCGTTGGAAGCGCCTGAGATTCTCTTCGATCTGTCGGGCAACAACTGGGTCTTTCTCCACAAATGTGCACCGTGACGCACCTCGTGAAAGTGCCTCAAGGCCAAGCACGCCAGTGCCTGCGAAACAGTCGACGATTTCAGCGCCTGAGATCGCGGGCATTAACCAATTAAACAGTGTCTCGCGCACTCGGGCCGGAGTTGGGCGTAATCCATCCCGTTCCAAAACCTGAAGTTTTGACCGCTTGAGTGAGCCGCCGATGATGCGTACACCGGTATGCGTTTTCTGTTTGTTCGTCTCTCTTTTCATCAGCAAATGCTATCATCTCGTCTCGCAATTTTTAGGATTTCCAATTGTCATGACAGTCGATCCCGTTTTGCTTATCGGTGTTTTAGTCCTTGCTGTTCTCGTTGCCTGGTTCGTGTTTGGCCGAAAGAACAAAGCGTCTGATGACACGACCCAGACCGCCAAGCCAAGCGCGTCGGTCGCTGAACAGGTCAGGGCGACGGAGATCTCAGAACCGGCGAGCTTTTTTAACGCGCTGGCTCGTTCACGCTCACAGTTATCGACAAGCCTGAAAACATTATTCAGCGGCGGGTTCGATGAAGAGATCCGTGAAGATCTCGAGGCCATCTTGCTGTCATCGGATGTCGGCGTCGACACCACCGATTGGGTATTAGAAACGCTTGAGGCGCGCTCAAAACAAGACGGAATCACTGATGCTGACGGACTGCTCCGGTTGCTGAAAGAGATTTTGGCATCCACGCTCAGTGCTGCAGAAGTTCAGGTGGATGAGAGTGTGAACAAGCCACACGTGGTTTTGATGATTGGGGTCAATGGCGTTGGTAAGACGACGACCATCGGTAAATTAGCGCACCGGTATCAGGCAGCGAATCAGACCGTCTTGTTGGCGGCGGGTGATACCTTCAGAGCGGCGGCGGTTGAGCAGCTGAAAACCTGGGGTGATCGCAATGGTGTGCCGGTGATCGCTCAAGAAACCGGGGCAGACTCTGCTTCTGTATTGTTCGACGCCTGCGAGTCGGCAAAGGCGCGCGGCACTGACATTGTGCTGGCCGATACGGCCGGTCGTTTGCAAAACAAAGCCAACTTGATGAATGAGCTTGAAAAAATTGGTCGGGTGCTTGGCAAGCTGGGGATCGGAGCACCGCATGAAGTGTTGTTGGTGCTGGATGCGGGAACTGGGCAGAATGCGATCAGTCAAGCGCGTGAGTTTGCCAAGGCGATCCAGCCGACAGGCTTGGTGTTAACAAAGCTCGATGGAACCGCTAAAGGCGGAATTGTGTTCGCACTGTCGCGTGAATTCGGACTGCCAATTCGCTACGTCGGTTTGGGTGAAAAGGCCGAAGATCTTCGTGAATTTGATGCAACAGCCTTTGTTGATGCGATTTTTGCGGAGACGTCTGAGTGATCGAGTTTGAGCGTGTCGCCAAAGTCTATGAAGGCCAACGCGCAGCGCTCTCGGATGTGAACTTTCGACTCGCGCCCGGTGAGATGGCATTTCTCACAGGTCATTCAGGTGCAGGTAAATCGACGCTGTTGCGATTGATTTTGGGGTTGGAAACAGCCTCATCTGGTGTCGTTCGGGTCGCAGGGACGGATTTGGCCACCCTGTCGGGTGAGAAGCTTGCGCGCTATCGACGACGGGTTGGAGTGGTATTTCAGGATCCGAATCTCGAGGACGATTTGTCAGTCTATGACAATGTTGCCCTGCCATTACGGATTTCAGGATTCAGTGAGTCTGAAATCCCGAAGCGGGTGAAGGCGGCACTGTCGCGTGTGGATCTTTCTGAGCAGGCAACAGTCAGTCCAAGGGTTCTGTCCGGTGGCCAACAACAGCGAGTGGGGATTGCACGAGCAATCGTGCACCGACCGGCACTGCTTGTGGCAGACGAACCCACCGGGAATCTTGATCCTGAGTTGTCGGCGCGGGTGATGCGGATGTTTACTCAATTCCAGCAATTGGGCGTCACCATTTTAGTAGCGACACACGAGCGAGCTGTGGTTGAATCGCTGCCCTTTCGTCGCTTGGTCATCGAGCAAGGCTGCTTGGTCTCTGATGGCATGGGAGCGAGCCGATGAATCGCTGGATTCTTGACCATTCTCAGGCGATGAAAGACGCATGGAAGCGCACATCCGGTCGCTTGACACCCTTTGTAGTGCTGGTTCTGTTGTTGGGTATCTTGCTCGCGCTTCCCGGTTGGCTTGCTCAGATTTGGCTTGGTATGGCCACGTTGATCCCGGAAGAGGCAGTGCAAAGTGAAGCCATTGTCTTTTTGCAAAAAGATCTCGACGTTGAGACGCGAATCGATCTTGAGCGAACCCTCACTGAAATGGAGGAGGCCGATCAGGTGGTGTTTGTCCCGAAAAGTGCGGCTCTCGATGCACTCAGCGCTGAGGACGGCTTGGCGCCGATTGCTGATTTGAAATCCAATAATCCCTTGCCAGATGCATTGCGCCTGACGTTTACGATCACCGCGGGTGAAGCCAAAGAAAGCCAAATTGTCCAAATGCTGGAGTCAGACGATCGTGTGTTGTCGCTTCGATATTATCCCTCGACTCGTATCCAGTATGCGTCGCTGGTTGAAATGCTGGGTTTTCTCGGAATTGGCTTGTCAGCGCTGACGATTATCGGTGTGTTGATGGCCGTCTTCTTAGTGTCTGCCGCTGATGTTGTGGATGATCGTCGGCGGATTGAGCTGTATACCCTTCTGGGTGCATCACACCGATTTATCCGACGGCCGTATTTGTATCGTGCCACTTTGCTTGGAGTCTTGGCTGGATTATCGGCGTGTCTTGTGATTGTCATATTAAATGAGGTATTGTCCTCGGTCCTCGCATCAAATTTGAAAGCCTTGGATGAACGGCTTGAAAATATCCCCATGGACGGTCGAATTCTATTCGGTGTGGCGAGCATTGCAGTGCTAGCGAGTTGGGTTGGTGCAGAGCGTGCGGTTAGTCGACGACTCAAAGCCCTTCATTGATGACAAAAGGGCGCGAATCCAAGTTGATTTTCGGCGCGGTGGAACTAAAACAGAGTTATACTGTCTATATACTACGAAAGGCTAAACAAGGAGGTCGGCGACGTCACGTATGCAGGAGCTAACTGAAACGAGGTGTGTTATGCCGAAAACATCGAATTTACCTGTTGAAGTGTTACTTCCAGGTGGCAAGATTGAGGCTTATGTTCAAGCGGTTAGTCAAATTCCAATTTTGACCGCTGAAGAAGAGAAAGAAATAGCAGATCGTTTGTACTACGACAACGATCTCGATGCTGCGCGTTCATTGGTCATGTCGCATCTGCGCTTTGTGGTGCACATTGCGAGAAGCTATTCCGGATATGGATTGCCTCAGGCAGATCTGATTCAGGAAGGCAACGTTGGCTTGATGAAAGCAGTCAAGCGTTTTAATCCTGAAATGGGAGTTCGCTTGGTATCCTTTGCTGTGCATTGGATCAAGGCGGAAATGCATGAGTACATCTTGAGAAATTGGCGAATTGTCAAAGTCGCAACGACCAAGGCTCAGCGGAAGATGTTTTTCAACTTGAGAAGCGCCAAGAAGAAATTGGCGTGGTTTACTGCCGACGAAGTGAAAAATGTTGCCAACGACTTAGGCGTCAGCGAAGACGTTGTTCGGCAAATGGAAGGCCGGTTATCGGCTCAGGATATGGCTTTTGACGGCTACACTGATGACGATGATGATTTGTCATTGGCTCCGGCGCACTACCTGGAAGCCTTGGATGCTGATCCGGCTCAAATCCTTGAGAAACAGGATTGGACCCAAGACGCCACTGATCGGCTCTATTCAGCGCTGTCGGATTTGGATGATCGCAGTAAGGATATCTTGGCCAGTCGATGGTTGGCGGATCAGAAAGCGACGCTGCACGAGCTCGCAGGGAAGTATAATGTGTCGGCGGAGCGCATTCGTCAGTTAGAAAAGAATGCGATGAAGAAGGTCAAAACGGCACTCGTTGCTTAATCGAAGCCAGTTTTGACGAAAAGGCCGCTGTTGCGGCCTTTTTTATGAAAGGAAGATGCATGCAAATATCGGTGAATGGTCAAACCGAGCAGGTTGAGAGACAAAGCCTTGAGGATTATCTGACCACTCGAGGATTGCTGGGCCGACGGATTGCTGTTGAGCACAATGGTGAGATTGTCCCGAAATCGCAATTTTCTCATGTCATGCTAGAGGATGGTGATGTGCTGGAAATCGTACAAGCCATTGGAGGAGGTTAAGTGACAGATACAATTCAGGTTGGTTCATATACGTTAAAGTCCAGATTGTTGGTCGGAACCGGGAAATACCGCGACTTAGACGAGACCGGCCGGGCAATTGAGGCCAGTGGTGCCGATGTGGTGACGATGGCTGTTCGTCGAACCAACTTGGGTCAAAACCCCAACGAACCGAATCTCTTAGATGTGATTTCACCAGATCGCTACACCTTATTACCCAATACAGCTGGCTGTCATACTGCGGACGACGCGGTCCGAACCTGTCGCCTTGCTAGAGAGCTGTTAGATGGTCATCAGCTGGTGAAGCTCGAGGTGATCTCTCGATCTCGGACACTCTATCCTGATGTTGTTGAGACGTTGAATGCGGCACGAATTCTCGTCAATGAGGGATTTGAGGTGATGGTCTATACCTCCGATGATCCGTTAATCGCCATGGAACTGGAAGCCATTGGCTGCGTTGCTGTCATGCCTTTGGGTGCACCAATCGGATCAGGTCTTGGTTTACAGAATCCCTACAACATCCGCGAAATCCTCGATCAGTTAAACGTCCCGGTGATTGTTGATGCCGGTGTGGGTACGGCATCGGATGCAACTGTGGCCATGGAGCTTGGCTGTGAGGGCGTTTTGATGAATACGGCCATCGCAGAAGCCAAGGATCCGGTCAAAATGGCCAGAGCCATGCGTTTGGCCGTAGACAGTGGCCGGCTAGCTTATGAAGCCGGCAGGATGCCAAGGAAACGCTATGCCGATGCATCCAGTCCAGAGACCGGATTGATTGAATGACCGAGACGTTAAAGCAGCGGACGATTCGAAGTTTTGTCCTTCGTGCCGGCCGGATGACAGATGCGCAAGAGAAGGCCTACCAAACCCTTTGGGATGAATATGGATTGGTCTGTCATCACCATCGACTCAACCTTCAAGAGGCTTTTGGCCGCGAAGCGCCGTTGGTCCTTGAGATCGGTTTTGGCATGGGCGACTCGCTGTTAAACCAAGCAATCAATGAGCCGCATCGGGATTTTTTGGGGGTGGAAGTTCATAAGCCAGGTGTTGGCCGTTTGATGAATGAAGCGAAAAAAGCCGGTGTCACCAATCTGCGTGTGATTTGCGAGGACGCAGTTGAAGTGCTCGCCGATGGGCTCGGCCCTCAGTCGCTCGAGGGTGTCCAGATTTACTTCCCAGATCCGTGGCACAAAAAGCGTCATCACAAACGACGAATCATCCAACCCAACTTCATCAATTTATTGGCACATCGCGTCCGTCTGGGTGGCTTTTGTCATTTGGCCACCGACTGGGCACCTTATGCCGAATGGATGGTTCAGATCTTTAGTCAAAGTGCCGCGTGGCACAACACCTCAGAGGATGGTGGTTTCGTCCCGAGACCAGATCGTCGACCCATCACCAAATTCGAAACGCGAGGCGAACGTCTGGGTCACGCTGTGTTCGATTTAGTGTATGAGCGTAAGGCGTCAGACCAGCATCTCTAAAATTCGGTTTAAGTGTCGCCAACCAAGCTCTGAAGCCTGAAAACGATCTGGTGTCAAAAGTCCGAGTGAGTCGGCGTCGGCTAAATGCTCGGCACGAAATTGGTCTGCATCGAGGCCTGTTCGCTGATGGAAACACGCATGCGAGATTCCGGATTTCAACCGAAGCCCATTCATCAAGCATTCTGCGCTGAGATGTCCGTTGGACAACGGCTGTTCTGTCGCCATAAAGCTCGAGCGAGCGAGATAGTGGTCTGGTTGCCGTGTTCGCTGTGTTCGAACGATGCCACGATCCGTGGTGATTTTGCCATGCGCCCCTGCGCCGATGCCAAAGTAATCACCAAACTGCCAATAGTTGAGATTGTGTTGCGCTTCTTCACCAGGCTTCGCATAGGCTGACACTTCGTATTGTTCAAGGCCCATGGATGCAATGAGATCGCTCCCGGTCTCTTCAGTGGTTTCCAGCGCCTCTTCACTGGGAAGCGTGGGCGGACGCGAGAAAAAAGCGGTATTGGGTTCGATGGTGAGCTGATACCAAGAGAGATGCGTGATTCCCAAGGATCGAATGATCTCAAGATCGCCTCGTGCAATCTCTGGCGTTTGATGGGGAGTCCCATGCATCAAGTCGACATTCAGCCGTCGAAACCCAATGTCTTGTGCATGCTGGATCATCTGAATCGCTTGGTCTGCATCATGGATCCGACCAAGCGCGGCTAAAACCTCCGCATGAAAGCTCTGCACACCAACCGACAGACGATTAATGCCAAGATCGCGATAGCCAGTTAAATGATCTAAATCCAAGGTGCCTGGATTCGCTTCTAAGGTGATTTCAGTCTCATCGGAGATGAGTCCCAGAGAGGCCAGTCGATTCAATAACGGGGCCAGTGTTTGAGGTGGCATGAGACTGGGTGTGCCGCCACCGAAGAAGACAGAGACAAAGGGTTGGTTTCCGTATCGTTCGAGATCTACATCGAGATCCTTGATCAGTAATTGACCGTACTTTTCGAAGTCAGGATACGCCTGTTCGTGGCTATTGAAGTCGCAATAGGGACATTTCCTGAGACACCAGGGCACGTGGACATAGAGTGAGCGTGGCGGTGCGATCAACGCAGTTGTGATCGCAGCTCTGCGACAGCGATGCCGCGATGGCTCAATCGATTCTTCGTCTCCGAGTCGAGCTCGGCTGCGGTTTGATCGAGTCCATCTGGTAGAAACGCGGGATCATATCCAAATCCACCATCGCCACGCGGTACTTCGAGGATCCGACCATTCCAGCGACCGATGACGACGAGTGGATCAGGATCAGTCGCATGCCGCACTAGAGCCAGTGCGCAGATATAGTGGCCTTGCCGATCCTCCGGTGAGAATCCCTGCAGGCGGTCGAGTAGTAGGTTCAAATTGTCCTGATCAGTGGCATGAGCACCAGCGAATCGCGCTGAATAGAGCCCCGGTGCGCCATCCAGTGCAGGCATTACCAGCCCCGAATCATCTGCCATGGCGGGGAGATGAGCGACTGCCGAGGCATGTCGAGCCTTGAGTAATGCATTTTCGATGAAAGACAGCCCCGTTTCTTCGGGCGACTCGATACCGAGGTCAGACTGCGGGACGACTTCGGTTCCGAAGTCCTTAAACAAATTGGAAAACTCGCGAAGTTTCCCTCGATTACCACTGGCGAGCACCAGTTGCTGATCAGTCCACATAGACGCGGTGCTTAAAGTTAACGTCGATTGCTCGTGCCGCTTCGGGAATCACCTCAAGCACGATCTGAATTTCTTCTTCGCTGGACACGCGAACAGGTGCCAAGTAGTAGATCGCGTCTTTCCCTTCATCAATCTCTTGAAAGCTGAGCGTTTGGGTTTGGCCGAGTAAGTTCTTCGAGAATCCAGTGACAGTGGCAGGTAAGGCGCCACGGGCTTGCCCATCGGCTTGCACTTTCAGCACGACCACATTGATGAGCGCTTGCCGACGACTCCTCTCAAAGCCATAAATACTGGCCACATCTTGGGTCAGAAAGGTTGATGGAAATGGTTGAACTTGGACTTCAAACCCTTGCTCCCTCACAATTTCCGCCGCGTGAGCAACAAGACTCAAACAGGTGATCACGAGTGCGATGAGATAACGCATTTAAGACTCCTTGGTCAGGCGATACACAGCAACTTCACCAAAGAGATTGGGCCAAACAGTCCCAAGCCAAGTTCTTTTTCCGGAGAGATTGGACGTATCTTTATCAAGAATACGAATCGAGAGTGTCTGGCACAGTTCTTCGAAGTCCCGGAATGTCGACAGGTGAATGTTTGGCGTGTCATACCAAGGGTTGGGTAATTGTGGATTCACAGGCATATGCCCTGCGAGCCCCAGTTGAATACGGTTCCTGATGTAAGCGAAATTTGGGAAGGTGACAATGGCTTCACGGCCGACCCGGAGCATCTCAGATAAAGCCAGATCTGGTCGACGAATCGCCTGCAGCGTTTGCGTCATGATGACAGTGTCGAATTGTCGATCATTAAAATTGGATAAGCCGCGATTCAGATCCTGCTGGATCACGCTTAATCCTTGGTCCAGACAGGTGGCGATTTTCGCTGGATCAAGCTCGAGGCCTAAGGCATCAATGTGATGGCTTTTGACCAGTTGCGCGAGGAGTTTTCCATCGCCACAACCGAGATCAAGGACCCGAGAATGGATCGTGATCCAATTGGGAATTTGATGGGAGTGCGTGATCATTCATCGCCTCCAAGATCCCGGAAGACACGGTCCATAAAAGCTTTAAATATCCGGTTATAAGTCGCATCAGGAATCAGGAATGCATCGTGGCCATGGGTTGACTCCAAACGAGAATAACTCACGGGTTTCCCAGCTTGGATGAGCGCGTCCACGATCTCTTCAGAGCGTGATGGGGAGAAGCGCCAATCGGTGGTAAACGAGAGCACTAAAAACTGACATGTTGTGCCTTGAAGCACGCTCGGTAATGGCATGGATTCGGTATTGGTTGGATCAAAATAATCGAGGGCACGAGTCATTAAAATATAGGTGTTCGCATCAAAGCGACCACTGAATTGCTCGCCCTGGTATCGGAGATATTGTTCCACCGCAAAATTCACCCCCTCAGCATCACGATCGTCACGCGGCAGGCGCCGGCCAAATTTTTTGCCCATGGACACGTCGGATAAATACGTGATGTGACCAACCATTCTGGCGAGCCCAAGGCCGGATGCTGGGATGACCTCATGGTCAGCATAATTCCCTTCAAAGAAGTTAGGGTCTCGCATGATGGCTTGTCGAGCGACTTCGTTAAAGGCAATGTTCTGTGCTGTCAATCGTGGCGCTGCGGCGATGATGGCTGCGTTCTTCACCCGGGCTGGATAGGTGATTGACCACTGTAGTGCCTGCATCCCGCCTAGTGAGCCACCAGCGATCGCTGCAAACTGTTCGATTCCGAAATAGTCCGCCAGCCGTGCTTGTGAATGGACCCAATCCAAGACAGTGACTTCAGGAAAGTCTGGCCCATAGGCTTTGCCCGTCTCTGGGTTCATTGAGAGAGGCCCGGTTGAGCCTGAGCAACCACCTAAATTATTCAAGCTCACCACAAAAAATCGGTCAGTATCGATGGCTTTTCCGGGTCCGATATAACTGTCCCACCAGCCAGGCTTGGTGTCTTCTGGCCCATGGTATCCGGCAGCATGATGGTCACCACTGAGGGCATGACAGACGAGGACGGCGTTTGATTTTTGGGCATTTAAGGCCCCATAGGTTTCGACCATTAAGTCGTAACGCGGAAGTCGTCCGCCTCGCTCTAAGTCGAGCGGAGTCTCAAATGGGATGAGTTGCGGGGTTACAACCCCGACGGATCCAGTCACTAACTGATTCCAACGAAGAATTGAGCCACAGTCGATGACATTCCCATGGAGCGGGCTGGCCCACGAATCACCACGGCTTCCAGAATGTTGATGACGACAAACAAGAGGATTGGCGATAAATCCAAACCGCCGAGATTAGGAACGAGCTTCCGGAAGGGAGCCAAAAATGGTTCTGACACTTGGAACAACAATTCTGCACCAGGATGCGAGGCCCCCGGAGCCAACCAGGACAGGATAATCATGCCAAGTAATGCGTAGAACACGAGATTGATCATCACGCCAAAGACCGACAAGATTGACCAAACGATGAGTTGTCCAATGCCTGGGATCCCGCCGAGGAGAAAGAGACATAAACCAGCGCCAAGCGCCTGAATCACGATCGCACTGACCAAGATCCCTGTGTTGAAGGATCCAATGGTTGGGAGGCTACTGAATACACCAGTCAGGGGTGCAGTGAAACGGTGAATGCCCTGTGAAATCGGATTATAAAAATTGGCCTGCGCGAGCTGGAGTAAAAAACGAAGGCCTACCAGTGCGACGAGGACCGAAATCGCCGTATTTAACACATAAAAAATCAGATTCGCTTCCATGGTGCTCCCTTTATCGAATCAGTAGCCTAACGTAATTTTTAGGGTGCGTCTTTGGACAGCTCGCCGGCCCGATCCCGTGCCGCAATCAGTGCGCGGTCGACAAGATCGGCAAAGTCACCCTCATGAAAAACGGCCAATGCGGCCTCTGTTGTGCCGCCTGGCGAGGTCACTCGTTGACGAAGAACATCGGGTCCAACATCTGAAAACTCAACCATTTGGGCGGCACCCTTTGCTGTTTGAACCACGAGCTTCTGTGCGACATCTGGTGATAATCCGAGGCGTATCCCGGTATTGATCAGATTTTCGATCATTAAAAAGAAGTAAGCAGGTCCTGATCCTGACACCGCTGTGACTGTATCGATGGCATCTTCACTTGGTACCCAAAGAGCCTGCCCACACGATTCAAAGATGCGTTGCACCGCGATTTTCGTTTCATCGTCGAGCGTGGTGTCTGAAGCCAATGCCGACATTCCTTCACCGATGAGTGCGGGCGTGTTCGGCATGACACGGACCACAGTGTTTTTGGGCGCATTGAGGCGCCGACGGATACCTCCAATCGTGATGCCCGCAGCGATCGAAATGACGATTTGAGACTCGCGTAAACTCGGTGCAATTTCTGCTAATACGGCATCCATCATCTGCGGTTTAACGGCAAGAATCATGCACTCAGCTTGAGCCATCACAGGCTCGTGATGATCGAAGGCTGCAACGCCCAGTGCGCTGATGGCCCTGCGAGATTCTGGATTCGGATCAGAGACCAGGATATCACTTGCTGCGCGACCACTCTTGAGGAGTCCAGTGATGATGGCTTGGGCCATATTGCCGCCACCAATAAATCCGATGTGATGGTTCATAATGTTTCCTTGGGAGCTCGTGCTCCGAAGAGTGCTGTACCGATGCGCACCATGGTGCTTCCTTCGGAAATGGCAAGCTCAAGATCATTCGTCATTCCCATGGAGAGGGTATCAAAGATCTCAGGGGTAGGATGGTCTGCTTTGATCTCTTCAAAGAGTACCTTGAGTTGCTGATGAGCGCGCTGCAAATCGTTTTCACTGACGGGATCTGGGATTGACATCAGTCCCCGAAGCTTCAGGTGAGGCAGTTTCCAGATCGCCATAGCCAGCGCTTTGAGGTCTGTCGGTGAGACGCCCGATTTCGTCTCGGCAAGATCGACATTCACTTGAATCAGGATATTCAGTGGATCTCCGTCTCGAGCATCATTGAGCCGAGAAGCAATTTTTTCGCGGTCAACGGTATGAACCCAATCGAACTCGGTTGCAATGACTTTGGTTTTGTTGCTTTGGATATGCCCAATATAGTGCCATTCGATATCCAGTCCCTGCAGTTCATGGATTTTATCGACAGCTTCCTGAACATAGTTCTCTCCGAAGCTGCGCTGTCCGAGCGCATGCAACATCTGAATATCTGAGCTAGGTTTCGTTTTGGAAACAGCGAGCAATTGGATGGATTCTGGGTCCCGCCCACAGGCGCTTGCGGCCTCTCGAATGGCGGTGTCGATCACGGTGAGATGCTGTTTGAGTTCGGTTGCGCGATCCATGGGTTAACGAGGGAAGTGTTGTCCGCCAATCCAGGTGCCAAGAACACGACCAGGAAGTGTCTTTCCAAGCAGTGGGCTATTCGCCCCCGCACTGAGCCAGGTGGTTGGATCGAAGTGCGTTTGGCCATCAGGATCGATGAGCACGCAGTCCGCTGAGTTACCGTATTGAATACAGCCAAGATCTGTACGATTGATGAGGCGAGCGGCACGCACAGTCATCGCATCAAGCGAATTTTCAAGCGGTAACTCACCCTGTTTGTCGAGTTCAATGAGTGACTGAATCATGCCCTCGCTCATACTCATGCCTTGATCGGTCTCTGGGAAAGGCGCGAGCTTCGCACCAGGTTCATGCGGCGAATGATCAGACACAATGACGTCGATGGTTCCATCAATGACGCCTGCAATGAGGGCGCGTCGATCCTCTTCAGTTCTCAGTGGTCGCTCAAGATGGAAATTTGGATCTAAGTTGACGATCGCGTGTTCTGAATAGATCAGGTGTGCGATTGTGACGTCACAGGTGATTTGAAGCCCTTGAGCTTTGGCCGCTTTGATTCGTTCTACTGAGTTTTTGGTGGTGATGCGAGAAAAGTGCGCATTGACACCCGTTGCCTCGACCAGATCAAGATCGGCGCCCAAACCAAGAGTTTCCGACAGCGGGGGATTCAGTGACAGCCCCAGTCCGGTGCCAATCTGGCCGGCGTGTGCGCAGCCTCCGGCAAAGTCTGAGTCTTCGGAATCCAAAATCACACCAACCCCCAGACTTTGCGCATATTTCAGCGCATTCAGTTCAATTTTTCGTGAACCGAAGGGTCGATTTCCTTGCGCGAGCGCCACACAGCCTGCATCCACCAGTGCCGCCATTTCTGACAGGTGATGGCCCTCACCGCCTTGGGTCAACATCGCGGTCGGTAGAACACGGCAGAGGCCAGATGCTTTGGCGCGCTCAAGGACCAATCGAACATCTGCGGGAGAATCAACCACGGGATCTGTGGTGGGTGTAGCCACTACCGAGGTGACGCCGCCTGCAATGGCGGCTCGGGTTTCTGATGCAATCGTGCCTTTATGCTCGAGACCGGGTTCTCGTAAATTCACCCGACAATCGATCAGTCCAGGGATCAAAAGGCCACCTTGGCCATCGACCACCTGAGCATCCTTGATCGTTGTTGGATCAACGAAGAGTCCCTTCTCAATCCCAATTTCCGTCGCTTGATGAAGCGAGCTATTCGGAGACAGAATGCGGACATTTCGAATCACGACGCTCATGATTGACTCTCCTGTTGTGTTGAGAGAGTCATTGCCATGACGGCCATGCGGATGGCAATCCCGTTAGTGACTTGATCCAAGATGACAGCTTGGGGGCCATCTGCCACTTCGTTGGCGATTTCGACACCGCGGTTGATCGGACCTGGGTGCATCACGATGGCATTGTCGTCGGCGAGTTGGAGACGTGATTCTGTCATTCCGTAGAGGTTGAAAAATTCGCGCTCACTTGGCAGTAGTGCACTACTCATGCGTTCCTTTTGCAGTCGGAGAAGGACCACAACATCGACGCCATTGAGACCGTCCTCGATGCGATTGAAACTCTGCACACCGAGGTGCCCGAGATCTCCCGGTAGGAGTGTTCCCGGACCAATCGCGCGAATATCTGGACACCCCATGCCGCGTAATCCGTGAATCAACGATCGGGCAACACGGGAGTGCTTCAGATCGCCGACGATGGCCACCGACAGATTTGCCGGGTCCCCTTTGTGCTTCCGGATGGTCATCAAGTCGAGGAGGGCTTGAGTTGGGTGCGCATGCGTGCCATCACCAGCATTAATGACAGCAATGTTGGGTGTCACACGATCAGCAATGAAGAAGGGCGCTCCACCGGCACTGTGTCGGACCACAAATAGGTCGGCTTGCATTGCCTCTAGGTTTTTCAGCGTATCAAACAGGGTTTCGCCTTTGGAGGCCGAACTGGTTCGGATATCAAGGGTGACCACATCTGCACTTAAGCGATGGGCTGCAATATCAAAGGTCGTTCGCGTTCGGGTTGAGTTCTCGAAAAATAAATTCACCACTGTTTTACCGCGGAGGAGCGGCACTTTCTTCACAGGCTGGCCCTGTGATGACAAGAATGTTTCTGCGGTATCAAGAAGTTCGGTGATGAGAGATTGAGGAAGGCCTTCGGTCGTCAGGAGATGTTTCAATCGTCCGTCTGGTGTGAGCTGGAGCGCAGCTGGACCTTGCATGGCGTTCCTTATTCCGAGTCCGGGGTCATGAGCACTAAAGGCTCAGGTCCCGATAGTTTACACCGGCCAACCCCTTCTTCGCCAAGGGATTCTCCGAGGAAAGTGGGCTCGATGGGTAATTCTCGGCCGCCACGATCAAATAAAATGCCCAAATCGATGCCTCCTGGACGGCCATAATCAAACAGAACATTGATCGCTGCTCGAATGGTTCGACCCGTGAAAAGCACATCATCAATCAGCAGGATGCGTTCACCATTGAGTTGTTGAGGCATGCGGTCAGTCGTCCCGGACCGTTTCAATCCACTGGTTTCGAAATCATCACGATAGAGTGAGATGTCGAGGGTTGCCGGCGGATCCCAGTGGAGCGCCTCGCAGAGACGAGCGGCTACCCAGGCACCGCCTGTATGGATGCCAACAACCAGTGGTCGTTCATTCGCATAGTGGTCTCGCACCTCAGTGATGAGTGTGAGGAGTGCTGCTTCTGTCGCTGTTTGAGATCGAATCTCACGCATGTTGTTCTCCAAGCCAGCGTTCGAGTATGACACTCGCCGCTGTTGCATCAAGTTTGCCGTCTTGATCGCCCGCTTTTCCTCGATAGTTGAGGTGCTCACGAGCCTCGCGTGTGCTGTGGTATTCGTTGATAAATTCGACGTGGACACCATATCGCCCGTGGATGCGTTGACCAAATTTTTTCGCGCGTTCAGCCATTTCACTCATTGATCCGTCATCGTGTAATGGGAGACCAACCACCACGAGATCAGGCTTCCATTCATCCAGAAGAGCCTGGATTTGCTCCCATCGGGGCGTTCCATCCTTCGCGGAGAGAGCGATCAGAGGGCTCGCTGTTTGTGTCAGCGTTTGCCCGGTAGCTACCCCAATGCGCGAGAGTCCGTAATCAAACCCAAGGGCCAAGGGCATTAGGCGTGGCCTGCACCTTGTGACAGCTGGATCGGATCGATCCCCAGTTGCGCTAACGCGGCTCGCTGGCGATCAGCGGTTGGAATTTGGAAAATAACATCCGCATCCCAGGGAACATGAATCCAGCTATTGGCTGCCATTTCCGACTCAAGTTGTCCTTCTGACCAGCCTGAGTAACCTAGAATAAAGATGGCGTCCCCCTGATTCAGGGCATCGACAGCCAGTGGTAATACATCTGGGCTGGAAGCGAGAAACAAACCTTCGAGCACTTCGACCACGTCATCTGTGATCGGATGATTGGAGAGTAAGAAGCCACGTTGCGGTTCAACTGGGCCGCCATTCATGACCGGAATGTTTGGATCCAAATCCGACGCAGCCTCAAGGCCGAGTTGTTCGAAGATCTCTTGGACTGAAAATTCAGTGGGCTTATTCACGATAAAGCCCATGGCTCCGGTCTCACCATGCTCACAGGTTAGCACCAACGATGACTCAAACACGCCATCCTTAAGATCCGGCATGGATACCAAAAACTGGCCGTTAAACTGAGATTGTCCTGAATCGTCGCTCATGGGGTTGGTCTCTTTCATGACTGCATCCGTTAAGTGTAGCTCACTGGTTAAAAAGTGCTTCGAAAAAGTCGTGTCCAATTTGAGTGTTCGCTTGTGCATCGATCTCTCGAACACAGGTTGGGCTGGTGACGTTAATTTCGGTGAGATGGCCACCGATGACATCGAGGCCAACGAATAATAATCCGCGTTCGAGTAGGTATGGGCCGACCGTTTCCGCAATTTCACGCTCTCGATCAGAAATTGGCATAGCCACACCCCGCCCTCCGGCGGCCAGGTTACCGCGGGTTTCTCCCTGTGATGGAATGCGCGCTAAGACGTGTGAAATCGGTTGTCCGTGAAGAACCAGCACCCGACGATCGCCATCGGCAATTTCTGGTCGGTATTCTTGTGCCATCACCAATCGTGATTCGTCGGGTGAGAGCGTTTCAAGCACAGCACCCAGATTCAATCCGTCGGCGGTGATTCGGAAAATTCCTGATCCACCCATGCCGTCGAGAGGCTTGAGAATGATGTCGCCGTGCGACTGTTGAAATGCTCGAATATCCTCGTGTCGTGAGGACACCCAAGTCGTTGGCATGAGTGCACTAAATTCGGTCGCGAAGAGCTTCTCGTTGCAATCGCGGATTGCCTGCGGGTTGTTGACGACACGAACGCCGTGTTGCTTGGCGCGCTCAAGGATGTGCGTTCCATAGAGATACTCGCTGTCAAACGGTGGATCAACTCGGATCATGATCACATCCAAATCACTCAAAGGTGCTCGGGTTTGCTCCGAGAGCGACGCGAAACCCGTGTTGACACCGTCGGTGACGGTCACGGTTTGCATCATGCCAGTGGCCACGCCTTCCATTAAGGCCAGTCCATTTTTCGGCAGATACACAATCTCATGACCGAGTGCTTGTGCGGCGAGCATGAGCGCGAAACTGGTGTCTTTATATGGCTTGATGCTTTCGATCGGATCCATCCAGAATCCAATGCGCTGTTGTGCTGTTCCCACGTGTCTTCCCTAGAATTGGCCGTACTGCTGTCCGAGCAAAGTGAGTCCGACAATCGCTGCCGTCTCCGCTCTCAGTATTCTGGGGCCAAGTGACATCGGTTTCACCTGCTTTTTCAAAAGAGTCTGGACCTCTTCATCACTAAATCCGCCTTCCGGGCCAATTAATAACAGCGAAGATTCGAGAGGATCGACAGTGGCGGTCGTCGTTGCTGGATGGGCCACAATGGTTTGGCCAGTCAACCTGAGGTCGGAGAATCGGGTCGGTTCAAGCAGTTGAGGCAGCCAGTGATTGTCGGATTGTTCACAGGCATTCACCAATATCTCCTGCCAGTGCCCCCATTTCTTCTGAAGACGATCGGCCTTGGGTGGTGAATCGGTGAATTGAGTGATCAGCGGTAAAATGGCAGTAACGCCAAGTTCGGTTGCTTTTTGTAGTGTCCAATCAAAACGATCCGATTTGATCAGTGCCATACCGAGTGTGACGGGAAGTCTTTGGTCGGCGTGTTCTGTTCGATCACGCAGATCGACGATGGTTTGGCGTTTATTGATTTCTGTGATGACCGCGTCAGTGGTGCATCCCTGCCCGTTGAACAGACTCACCTGTTGACCGACTTGTGCCCGCAACACCCGAGCGAGATAGTGATGATTGCGTTCTGATAAAACCACCTCGCCTGACGCGTGACTGATTGTGTCCGCATACAGACGAGGTGTTCTCATGATCAGTACTTGTATGCTTCGGGCTTGAACGGGCCTTCGACAGATACGCCGATGTACTTGGCTTGTTCGGCTGTGAGTTTGGTGATCACGCCGCCAAAGCCCTCAACCATGCAGCGAGCGACTTCTTCGTCGAGCTGCTTGGGTAGTACTTCAATACCAATGTGCTTGGCCTTGTCTGCATCATCTAAGTCGGCAAAGCCACGTTTGTACATTTCAATTTGGGCGAGCACTTGGTTGGCGAATGAGCCATCCATGATGCGTGACGGATGACCTGTCGCGTTACCGAGGTTCACTAGGCGACCTTCTGCAAGTAGCAACAAGTAGTCGTCATCAGCATCCGAGCGGAACACTTGATGCACTTGCGGTTTGACTTCTTCCCAGCGCCAGTGAGAACGCATGTAGCTGGTATCGATTTCGTTATCGAAGTGGCCGATGTTGCAGACAATGGCCCCTTTCTTCACGCACTGGAGCATCGCGCTGTCACAGACATCAATGTTCCCGGTCGTGGTCACGAGAACGTCGGTGTCTTCAAGGAGCCGAGTATTCACGTCGTCGACTTGGTTCGTTTTGACGCCATTGTTGTACGGGCTGACCACCTCAAAACCATCCATGCAGGCTTGCATGGCGCAAATCGGATCTGATTCAGCGATTCGAACAATCATGCCTTCTTGGCGAAGGCTTTGAGCCGAACCTTTACCCACATCACCATAGCCGATGACGAGCGCGCGCTTACCAGATAACAACATATCCGTGCCGCGCTTGATGGCATCGTTTAACGAATGTCGGCAACCATATTTGTTGTCGTTTTTCGCTTTTGTGACCGCGTCATTGACGTTGATCGCAGGAATCTTCAGCTCGCCATTTTTCAGCATATCGACGAGGCGGTGAACGCCAGTGGTAGTTTCTTCGGTCACTCCGTGGATGCGAGCGAGCATTTCTGGATATTTCTGGTGAACCATGGCAGTCAAGTCACCGCCATCGTCCAGCAACATATTTGCGTCCCAAGGCCGGCCATTTTTCAAAATGGTCTGCTCAACACACCATTCACCTTCTTCATTGGTTTGACCTTTCCAGGCGTAGACCGGAATACCGGCAGCGACGATGGCCGCCGCAGCTTCATCCTGTGTTGAGAAAATATTGCAGGAACTCCAGCGGACTTCAGCGCCGAGAGAAACCAGAGTCTCGATCAAAACGGCTGTCTGAACCGTCATATGGATGCAGCCAATGATTTTGGCTCCCTTCAGGGGTTGTTCAGCCTGATATTTTTCACGAAGACGCATCAACGCTGGCATTTCACTTTCTGCCAGACGAATTTCCTTGCGTCCCCACTCTGCCAGAGACAGATCTTTAATTTTGTAGTCGCCGTTTAAAACGTCGGTTGGTAGTGCGCTCATCATAGTGCCTCTTCTGTTGATTAGAGTTTCGCGGCCGCGTCAGCCAATGCCTGCGCGCGGTCCGTGCGCTCCCAAGTCAGATCCAGATCATCGCGACCAAAATGACCATAGGCGGCCGTTGGGCGATAGATCGGGCGATTCAGATCAAGCATGGTCGAGATTGCTCTCGGGCGCAGGTCAAAGTGTGCGCGGACCAAGTGATCGAGTTGTGCGTTAGTGAATGTTGATGTGCCGAATGTCTCGACACGAATGGATGTCGGTTCAGCAACACCGATCGCATAGGACACCTGGACCTCGCAACGATCGGCCAAACCAGCGGCAACTAAATTCTTCGCCACATAACGTGCGGCATAGGCTGCTGAGCGATCGACTTTTGATGGATCTTTGCCAGAGAAAGCGCCACCACCGTGGCGTGCCATCCCGCCGTAGGTATCCACAATGATTTTACGACCGGTCAGTCCGGCATCACCGACCGGACCACCGATCACAAAACGCCCAGTTGGGTTGATGTGATACTTGGTTTGCTCCGTGAGCCATGCCTCTGGCAACACCGGCTGAATGATGTGCTCTTTGACATCGCGCTGGAGTTGCTCGAGAGAGACGTCTTCGTCGTGTTGTGTTGAAAGAACAACCGCGTCAATACCGACGATGGTGTCACCGTCATAAGCGAATGTGACTTGACTCTTCGCATCGGGGCGAAGGTAGGGCAGGTCGCCGTTCTTGCGGACTTCTGCTTGACGACGGACCAAGGTATGCGAGTAATGGATTGGAGCAGGCATCAAACTGTCGGTTTCGTTGGTTGCGTAACCAAACATCAAACCCTGGTCGCCGGCGCCTTGCTCATGGTTTTCGGTTTGATCAACACCTTGGGCAATGTCTTGTGATTGCTTGCCAATGCCGTTCAGAACCGCACAGGTATTCCCGTCAAACCCGAGTGAGGAGTGGTCATAACCGATATCCAAGACCACTTGGCGAATGATGTCTTCGATATCGACCCACGTATCGGTGCGGACTTCGCCGGAAACGAGGACTAATCCAGTTTTGACCATTGTCTCGATGCCGGCGCGGGTGTACTTGTCGTCGGTGATGAGAGCATCAAGAATCGCGTCCGAGATCTGATCTGCCATTTTATCGGGATGGCCTTCTGATACAGATTCTGAGGTGAAATAGGTCAAATCGGTCATTACAAGAGTCCTGCGTTCGTCAAAGCAAACATAATTGTATAAAGATATCTTTATATGTCAATGTCAACGCAAAATCCTACCTTGTGGTTCTTCTCAGGTTTCATAACAATGCGGGTTCGAAATTTTTCTCAGTGATAAGAAAGGATGTCACATGACTGACCGCAGGGCGCTTGCCAACGCTATTCGATTTTTGAGTATTGATGCTGTGCAGGCCGCGAATTCAGGGCACCCAGGTGCCCCAATGGGAATGGCTGACATTGCCGAAGTGGTGTGGCGAGGCGTGCTCCGTCACAATCCGGCTGATCCACAATGGCCAAATCGTGACCGCTTTATCTTGTCTAATGGTCATGGCTCGATGTTGATTTACTCGTTGCTTCATCTCACAGGCTATGATGTGACGATCGAGGACCTCAAGTCCTTCCGTCAGTTGCATTCGCGAACCCCGGGACATCCTGAATATGGCTATACAGCTGGCGTTGAGACAACCACTGGGCCCTTAGGTCAGGGGCTGGCTAACGCTGTTGGAATGGCGCTTGCTGAGCGAACGCTTGCCGCACAATTTAACCGCGATGATTTCCCAATCGTCGATCATCACACCTATTGTTTCGTGGGTGATGGTTGTCTAATGGAGGGGGTCAGCCACGAAGCATGCTCACTCGCCGGCACCCTTGGCCTTGGACAATTGATCGTCTTTTATGATGACAACGGGATTTCCATTGATGGTGATGTGCGCGGCTGGTTCAGTGATGACACGCCGGCCCGATTTGAGTCCTATGGCTGGCAAGTGATTCGTGGCGTCGATGGTCATGATGCAACGGAAATTGAAACAGCGCTGAAGACGGCGCGGCAGGAATCCTCGCGTCCAACACTGATTTGTTGTCGGACTGTCATTGGTTTTGGCTCTCCGAATCTCGCAGGCAGTGAAAAGACGCACGGGGCACCGTTGGGGGATGCGGAAATTCAAGCGACACGCGATGCTTTAGGATGGACGCATGGACCCTTCGAGGTTCCTGCTGATATTCGACATGCGTGGGATGCAACAGAGGCTGGTGCGAAGGCACAAGCTGAATGGGCTCAATTATTCGCGCGCTATCGTGAGCAGTACCCTGAACTTGCGGCTGAATTTGAGCGCCGGGTTTCCGGCGAGCTGCCAGCAGATGCGATGACCACCTTGGATCAAGCCATTCGCCAGACGCAATCGGAGTCCCCAAAGCTTGCGACGCGAAAAGCCTCTCAGAATGCGATCGAAGTCGTGGCCAAGGTGTTTCCGGAGGTGCTCGGTGGTTCTGCGGATTTGGGCCACTCCAATTTAACTGTTTGGCCTGACTGTCAGGCGAATACCGTCACGAATCCCGGTGGCAACTATCTGCATTATGGGGTTCGGGAGTTTGCCATGTGCGCGCTGATGAACGGTGTTGCTTTGCATGGTGGGTTCTTGCCCTTTGGCGGAACCTTCTTAATTTTCATGGAATATGCTCGAAATGCGGTGCGGATGGCGGCACTGATGAAACAGCGCGTGATTTATGTCTTCACCCATGATTCGATCGGTTTGGGCGAAGATGGTCCGACGCACCAGCCAATCGAGCAGCTCGCAAGCCTGCGAGCGACCCCTGGTCTTGAGACTTGGAGGCCTTGTGACACGACAGAAACCTTCGTTGCTTGGAAAGAAGCGGTGGCCTATCAAGGGCCGACAGCTCTTGCCCTCTCGCGTCAGGGATTGGCCAACCAGCCACGTGATGACCAGCAGTTGGCTGACATCGCTCGTGGCGGTTATGTGTTGAAACCCGAGACCGGCGCTTTGGACCTCATTGTGATCGCGACAGGATCTGAGGTTGAATTGGCTGTTGCGGCGGCTGACATTCTTGGCAGCGGTGTTCGCGTGGTTTCAATGCCATCGACCAGTCGATTTGACCAACAAGATGCCAGTTATCGTGAGTCGGTTCTACCAAGCGCCTGCGCGAAACGGTTAGCCATTGAAGCAGGCCATCCTGATGGTTGGTACAAATATGTGGGACTTCAGGGTGCTGTGATTGGGATGCGCACCTTTGGTGAGTCTGGGCCGGGCGGTGAGGTGATGAAACATTTCGGTTTTACCGTTGATCATGTCGTTGAAACGGCTAAGGCACTGTAATTGGCTTGGCGTCTGGGAATTAATGGCTATGGCCGAATTGGCCGGTGTGTGGTTCGTGCGTTGGCTGAACGGGGTCTTTTTGATCGTATTCAACCGGTTTTGATCAATGATCCAGCCGATGCGGAGAGTCTGGTGCATCTGACCCACTACGATTCCACGCATGGCCGCTCTGAACGGTTGTTTCAGAAGGATCCGCACGGTGGTTACTTGCTGAATGGCCGTTCGATTGCGCTGACACACCATCAGTCACCCAGCGAGATTGCCTATCCAGAGACTCCCGTTGATGTGGTCCTCGAGAGCTCTGGGCGATTCGCAAATCGCGACTCTGCTGATGCGCATCGTTCGCAAGGTGCTCCTCGTGTTCTGATCGGTGCGCCAGGCGGTCCCGATGTCGATTTAACGGTGGTTTATGGATTGAATCATTTGGCCTTGACGGAGTCCCATCGCGTGATTTCAGCAGCCAGTTGCACCACGAACTGTCTTGCTCTTGGCGTCTTTGGATTGACCCGATCGGTCTCTATTGAGCGTGGGTTTTATACGACCATTCATGCAGTGACTAATGATCAGGTGTTGATTGATACCGCTCACCGCGATTTAAGGCGCGGTCGATCTGCGCACAGCTCAATGATTCCAACGAGTACCAATGCGATTAAGGCGTTGGAATGGGTCATGCCTGAACTGTCCGGACGCATCCAGGGATTTTCAATGCGTGTCCCGACACAAAACGTGTCCTGTGTTGATCTCACGGTCGAGTTCAGTCGCGAGGTCACAGAGACTGAGATCATGGATGCAATGCATCAATGGTCACAAATCCAAGGCGGCCTTTTTGCTGTGAACGAGGAGCCTTTGGTGTCCATCGATTTTAACCATCATCCGGCATCATCAATTTTTGATGCAACGCAGTTGATGGTGAACGGGCGGCTGGTGAAGTTGCTTTTTTGGTATGACAACGAATGGGGTTATTCCAATCGTGTCATCGATTTACTGCTGCATTGGCAGTCCATTTCTAGGGAGTGAATCAAATGATCAAAACGATGTCTGATTTAAATGTGCAAGGAAAGCGCGTACTGGTTCGTCAGGACTTGAATGTCCCCATTAAAGATGGCCAAGTGACTTCAACGGCACGAATTGATGCTGCAATACCGACCCTTCAAGCTCTTCTCGAGCAAGGCGCTCAAGTGGCTGTAATGAGCCATTTAGGGCGCCCTGAAGAAGGTGTGTGCGAGCCGGAATTCAGTTTAGCCCCGGTCGCGGCAACACTGTCAGCGAAGCTTGGGCGCGATGTTCCATTAGTGACCGACTGGATTGACGGATTTGAACAGTCTGCAGATTTGGTGTTGTTGGAAAACGTTCGGTATCTCAAGGGTGAAAAGAAAGACGACGAAGCCTTGTCGAAAAAAATGGCAGCCTTATGCGATGTGTATCTGATGGACGCTTTTGGCACAGCTCACCGTGCGCAGGCTTCAACCCATGGAGTGGGGCGCTTTGCACCTGAGGTTGCAGCCGGACCACTGATGGCGGCTGAGCTTGACGCCCTGGGAAAGGCGCTTGCGAATCCTGAACGCCCCGCGGTTGCGATCGTGGGCGGCTCGAAAGTGTCAACAAAGCTTGACGTCTTAACGGAACTCGCCAATCAGGTTGACCAGATTGTGGTTGGTGGCGGGATCGCGAATACTTTCCTGGCTGCAGCGGGTTATCCAGTTGGTCAATCGCTGATGGAAGTGGATTTGATCGAAACGGCAAAGACTTTGATGTCGAAGGTCGACATTCCTCTCCCTGTTGATGTGGTGGTAGCAACGGAATTTTCGATCGACGCAGAGGCAACCGTGAAGCGGGTGCAGGATGTGGCTGATCATGACATGATTTTAGATGTTGGCCCAGAGACTCAGGCGTCGTACCAGGAGCTCATGGCGTCGGCAAAAACCATTCTTTGGAACGGTCCGGTCGGTGTGTTTGAATTCCCACAATTTGAGGGTGGAACGCGAGCGTTGTCGATGGCGATCGCAGCCAGTGATGGCTTCAGTTTAGCCGGAGGTGGCGATACCTTAGCGGCCATTGATCAGTTTGGTATCGCTGACCAAATCAGTTACATCTCGACAGGTGGTGGTGCGTTCCTTGAGTTTGTTGAAGGAAAGGAGTTACCAGCGGTTCACATGTTGAAATCCAGAAACGAGTCTTAGGGAGTTTTATGGCTTTAATCAGTTTGCGCCAGATGTTGGACCATGCTGCGGAGCAGGGATATGGGGTTCCAGCCTTTAATGTGAATAATCTCGAGCAGATGCGAGCAATTATGGAAGCTGCTGACGCAGTGGATGCTCCAGTGATTGCGCAGGCATCAGCCGGCGCTCGAAAGTATGCAGGGAGTCGCTTTTTAAGTCATTTGATTGAAGCGGCGATCGAGGAATTTCCGCAGATCCCGGTGTGTATGCACCAAGATCACGGGGCATCGCCGGATGTGTGTCAGCAATCGATTCAACTTGGTTTCTCATCGGTGATGATGGATGGCTCATTGCTGGCTGATCAAAAGACTCCAGCAAGCTATGAGTACAATGTTGATGTGACCGCTTTGACAACGCGGATGGCTCATGCATGCGGTGTCTCTGTCGAAGGTGAGCTCGGGTGTCTGGGGTCTCTTGAAACCGGACAGGCCGGCGAAGAGGATGGCGTTGGCGCAGAAGGGACGCTGTCGCATGATCAGATGCTGACCGATCCAGATGAGGCGGCTGACTTTGTGAAAGCCACTGGGGTTGACGCGCTGGCGATTGCGATTGGCACATCGCACGGAGCTTATAAATTTACCCGCCCACCGACAGGCGATATTCTCGCGATCGATCGCATTAAGGCGATTCATCAGCGGATTCCGGATACCCACTTGGTGATGCATGGTTCGAGTTCTGTCCCACAGGATTGGTTGGCTGTGATCAACGAATGTGGAGGTGAGATTCCAGAAACCTATGGCGTTCCTGTTGAAGAGATTCAGGAAGGAATCAAATATGGGGTTCGCAAAGTCAATATTGATACCGATTTACGGTTGGCGTCGACGGGCGCCATTCGACGGTACTTAGCGAAACATCCGGCGGAGTTTGATCCACGGAAATATTTGAAAGAAGCAACGCAGGCGATGAGCGAGATCGTGAAAGCCCGTTATGAAGCGTTTGGCTGCGCCGGTCAGGCATCAAAAATCAAAGTGATTGGGCTTGAGGCGATGGCATTGCGGTATGCATCTGGTGAGCTTGATCCTCGGATTTCCTGAGGACGTATCGGGGGCGAGCGGTCACGCGCTCCCCCGACATGCTCTCGTGGGTTAGAACAAGACGCGGCAGCGAATCGTGCCTTCGATTTCAGACAGCTTTTCAAGAGCGACGTCTGAGTAATCTCTGTCCACATCAATCACCACATAACCAATTTTGTCCGAGGTCTGCAGGAACTGGGATCCAATATTGATTTGGTTTTCGGCAAATACGGTATTAATTGCTGAGAGAACGCCCGGTCGATTTTCATGGACATGCAATACGCGATGATGATTGGGGTGCGGTGGTAAGGCGACCTCTGGGAAATTCACGCTGGTGAGCGTGGATCCGTTATCCGAATATCGCACCAGTTTTTCTGCAACTTCCACACCGATATTTTCCTGAGCTTCTTGCGTTGAACCACCAATATGTGGCGTTAAAATCGCGTTGTCGAATCCACGCAGCGGTGACAGAAACTCGTCGTTGTTGGATTTTGGTTCAACAGGGAACACATCGATGGCAGTTCCTAGAAGATGGCTATCAGCCAGTGCTTTGGTCAGTGCATCGATATCCACGACGGTTCCGCGAGATGCATTGATCAAGATGCTCTTTGGTTTCATTTGACTGATGCGTTCTTGGTCAATCAAATTGCGCGTTGAGGGAAGATCTGGAACGTGCAGAGTGACGATATCCGCCTGTCCTAGCAAGGCCTCCAGAGACGGGATTTGTGAAGCGTTACCCAACGGTAGTTTCGATACAACATCATAAAAAATGACGCGCATCCCAAGCCCTTCAGCCAGAACAGAGAGTTGTGAGCCGATTGAACCATAGCCCACGATACCCAACGTTTTCCCTCGAATCTCAAAGGAATCATTGGCGGTTTTGGCCCAACCACCACGATGTGCTTTGGCATTTTTTTCAGGGATCCCGCGGAGCAGTAGGATGGCTTCAGCGAGCACTAGCTCGGCCACAGATCGCGTATTGGAGTAGGGTGCATTGAAGACGACAACGCCATGCTCTGTGGCAGCAGTCAGATCCACTTGGTTGGTCCCAATGCAGTAACAACCGACTGCAACCAGTTTGTCAGCAGCTTCAAAGATGTCTCGAGTCAGGGTGGTTCTTGACCGAATACCGAAAAAATGGACGCCTTCCAGCCGACTTTTCAGCTCTTCACCGGTGAGTGCTGTTTTGACTGTCTCGATGTTCTGATAGCCAGCATCGCGGAAGATGCGCTCGGCTGATGGATGGATCCCTTCGAGAAGAAGGATTTTTAATTTCGATTTGTCGAACGATGTAGTCATTTAAGCGTCTCGTGAAAATTCAAGAATGTCAGTTTCTGATGCCAGTAATAAAATATCAGCTGGGCGTCTCGCGAACAGGCCACAGGTCACAACACCTGGGATTTGATTGATCGCCAATTCTAATCCTTTTGGGTCGGTAATGGACATGTCATAAACGTCTAGGATGATGTTTCCGTTATCTGTGACAACCCCTTGGCGATACTCAGGATTACCGCCGAGTTCAACCACTGCGCGCCCGACTAAGCTTCGCGCCATTGGAATCACCTCGATGGGTAATGGAAATTCTCCCAGTACCTCAACGCGTTTGGAGTCATCAGCAATACAAATAAATTGTGCCGATGCTTCGGCAATGATTTTTTCTCGCGTCAAGGCTGCGCCACCGCCTTTGATCAGGTTCAGTCGCGGATCGGCTTCATCTGCGCCGTCAACATAGACGGGCAGTGATCCGGTTGCATTTAAATCCAGAAGTTCAATGCCGTATTGAGTCAGGCGATCTTCTGTGGCCTTGGATGAGGCAACCGCACCGAGGATTTGGATGCCACTCTCGGCCAACACGTCAATGAAACAATTGGCTGTTGACCCTGTTCCGATTCCAATGGGGGTTTCTGAATCGAGAAGGTGTCGGACTTTTTCAAAAGCGGCCTCGGCCACCTGGCGTTTTTTCGCATCCTGGCTCATCGTGATCTCCATAAGGGGGGCAAAATCATAGCTGTTAGAAAGCGCAGACGCTATGATAAAGGGCTTCTGTTTGGATTTCTCATGTTTGACACCCTGATTAAAAAGATTTTGTCGGCGCGCGTCTATGACGTTGCGATCGAAACTCCAGTTCATCAAGCGCCTTTTCTCTCAAAGCGCTTGGGCCGCCCCGTGCTTCTGAAACGCGAAGATCTCCAGCCGGTGTACTCCTTTAAGTGTCGGGGTGCTTACAACAAAATGGTTGGGATTCCAAAAGACGTGCTAGCGAAGGGTGTGATTGCGGCGTCAGCGGGGAATCATGCACAAGGGGTCGCTCTTGGTGCGCAGAAATTAAAAATCCCAGCAGTGATTGTGATGCCGACCACCACACCTGAGATCAAGGTGCGGTCAGTCAGGGCGCGAGGTGCGCAAGTCATTCTTCATGGCGACAGTTTTGATGAAGCCTTTGCGAAAAGTCAGGAGTTGGTTGACGAGTTCGGCTACACCTACTTGCACCCCTTCGATGACATTGAGGTCATTGCCGGGCAGGGCACAGTTGCCATGGAGCTCCTACGGCAGGTGACGCGCCCAGTCGATGCGGTATTCATCCCCGTCGGCGGTGGCGGTCTGGCTGCGGGGATGGCGGCTTACATTAAATATGTGCGACCAGAGATCAAAGTGATTGCAGTCGAGCCAGAGGATGCTGCCTGTTTGGCTGCAGCGATGGAGGCCCAAGAGCGTGTGGTCTTGCCGCAAGTCGGTTTATTTGCTGATGGTGTCGCGGTCAAGCAGATCGGAGAGAACACCTTTAACGTTCTGAGAGAGACCTGTGATGAGGTGATCACTGTTACCACTGATGAAATCTGTGCGGCGGTGAAGGATGTCTTTGACGATGTGCGGAGTGTCAATGAGCCCGCTGGTGCCTTGTCGGTTGCTGGTCTCAAAAAATACGCTGAGCGTGAAGGACCGGGCGAAGCTCTCGTTGCGGTGCTCTCGGGGGCAAATGTCAATTTCGACCGGATTCGGCATGTTGCTGAACGGGCAGAAGTCGGTGAAAAGCGTGAAGCAATTCTCGCGGTGACGATTCCAGAGCGGCCTGGAGCCTTCAAAGCATTTTGTGAGCAAATTGGAAGTCGCAACATCACGGAATTTAACTACCGGTTTGCGGATCAAGAGCAAGCACATATTTTTGTGGGTGTGACGACGGATCCAAGCACGGATGACCGGACACAGCTCGTCACTCAGTTGAATGCAGCCCATCTTCCTGTGGTTGATATGACTGACAACGAGCTGGCAAAACTTCACATTCGTCACATGGTTGGCGGGCGGAGTGCTGCGGCAGGTTCTGAGCTGGTGTTTCGTTTTGAATTTCCTGAGAGGCCGGGCGCGTTGTTGAAGTTTTTAAACAAGATCGGATCGCGCTGGAATATCTCCGCATTTCATTACAGAAACCATGGTGCAGCCTATGGTCGGGTCTTGGTTTCGATGCAAGCCGATCTGTCTGAGCGTGATGAGTTGTCGAGTTATTTTGATGACATCGGTTATACCTACTTCGATGAAACTGAAAATCCGGCAGTTAGCCTCTTTATGAAAAGTTGATTCTCATAAGTCACTTTAACTCACTATAAAAGTTGACATTTTTATTTTTTGTCGTATTCTGCACGAAATTTGGACAGGTGCAGGATGCATGAATCGTCGCGATCCACTGAAAATGCTCATGATGATTGGCGGCCTGATTTTGGCAGTCACGGTTGCGCACAGCGCAATTATCGGCGGATAAACCCGTCTTCGGTAATGATCCAGTCGAACGACTGATCCCAGTCTTCCGGTTCAAATTGTGTCTCTTGCGTGGCATAGGCCACGCCAATCCGAATCGGCGCCTTTGGCGGGCAATGCTCGAGCGCGCGATCATAAAAACCACCGCCCATCCCGAGTCGATAGCCTCGTCGGTCGAAGCCACAGCAAGGCATGATTAACCAATCAAGTGCGCGCAATTCTGTCACCCTATTCTGTTTGGATGTTCGGATCCCGAATCGTCCGATGACGAGATCTGTTTCTTGCTGATAAGCCACCATTTCCATGGTGGTGTTGGATAGGATCCGTGGAATCAGCAATTCATGAGCATGACTGAAAACATGGTGATGGAAGGTGTCTAGGTCGACCTCTGAGCCGAACGCCAGATAGGAACCGATCCGCAAGGGCTGCTGTGGCAGGATGTCGATTAAGTACTCTGAAATTCGCTGATTCAAAGTCTCTCGGCGTGCAGGACTGAGCCCATCTCTCAGGGTCAATAGTTGGGATCTGAGCGCGTCTTTAGACATAAAAGCCCCAGGTTGCCGCTGTCAGTTTAGCCCTTGAACCCAACGGTTCAAGGCGGGAAACGCAAACATACATTAGGCTTTCCGTGAACGGACCTGCGCACCGCATGCTTTGTGCTTCCCTGGAAAAAGAGTATCGGCTCAGGGACATCACCGACTGGCGAACAACCCAGGTTGGAATGAGTATATCAGCCTGCTTCCGACTCAGACAGCCGTTCGAGTGTGGTACCGATTCGTTCAGCGAGGCGTTTCAAGTCTTCATCAGCACCGCTTGTCTCGCCAGTCAGGTGTTCGTGGGCGATATTCAGGGCGGCCATGACGGCTAAACGCTCGAGTGCACTGTTCCCTGTTTTTTCTTGAATGTCTCGCATTCGGTTGTCGACGAACTCTGCAGCAGCCTCAAGTTCGTGCTCCTGACCGGCTGGGCAGGCGACGGGGAATTCACGTCCTAAAATCTGTACGCGAACGGTTGCGATTTCGGTCATGACAGCACCTCATAATTCTTGAGTCGACCTAAAACGGCATCGATATGATGGCGCGCTTCATCACGTTGCTTTAACAGCACCGCGCGGGCACGCTTGAGCTCCACCTGCTGTTTCCGCAAGTGGCGATTCTCTTGATCTAGGCGCTCGGAAAGTTGGATCAGTTTCTCAACTTGCTGTTCCAACTCATGCAAATCATTACGCATTTAGGTTTCCCTTTAACTCATGCGCATCATACGTCCGCTCTCTCTCAGGTACAACAGACGTGATACAGTTATCGCTTCAGGAGGTGCCCGATGATCGAAGAATTATACCGTGCGATGGATGACTGGTTAGTTGACCAGAATTCCGATGTTCGAGCCTCTGAAGTCCAGGGATTACTTGCAGGACTGATGGCCGCAAATATCAACGTTCGGCCCGATGAGTATGTTGCCCGCCTCACTGAGTACGCGGATTTACAACCGGGTTGCCTGGTTCAGGTCGCGGACTCATTAGACACTTTATTTAGCAATCTGCATGAGAGTTGGTCTGGGATAGGCTTGGATTTTGAAATGCTGTTACCGGAAGACGATGAGCTCATCGAAGAACGAGCTGATGCACTTGGTGCCTGGTGTGAAGCGTTTTTGGCAGGACTTGGACTGTCGGGTGAGTTATCCAAAGACAAAAAGCTCTCAGAAGATGTTCGTCAAGCGCTCGAAGATTTGTCTGAAATTGCGCGAATTGAAGCCGATGGTGATGATGAATCCCTTGAAAAAGCCTTCGCCGACGTCAGTGAACATGTTCGGCTAGCCGCTTTGTTAATTGCCACCGACTTGAGGGGTGACCAAAACGATGCGCCTCATGAGCCGATTGTCCATTAAGTGAGTCAGTCCATGTTTTCTCTACACGTTTATCAGGAGCGACGTCAGCGATTGAAAGCGCTGATGCCTGAGAAGTCGCTCGCGATTGTTGCAGCGGCTGCCGAAGTCATTCGAAACCGTGATGCCGAGTACCCGTTTCGGCAATCCAGCGATTTTTGGTATCTCACAGGATTTACTGAGCCGGATGCGGTTTTGGTCATTGGGCCCGGACAGCCAGATCGTTTATTCGTCAGGCCAAAACATCCAGAGCAAGAAGTCTGGACTGGACGGCGCATGGGTCCGGATCATGTGAAACACCGATTGGGGATTGATCAGGGGTATCCGCTGGAGGCCCTCGATACAGAGTTAAAAACGTTGTTGGCGGAGATCGCTTGGGTCGAATATCCCTTTGGTTGTCAGAAATCGACAGCGATTGTCGATCAAGCCATCAAAGCTAAAGGTTTGCGATCACGGCGGAGTGATTTGCTCTCCCACCGTGCCGATTTGTCGAGACATTTGAGCCAGGCACGATTGATCAAATCTCGTCAAGAAATCGACATCATGAAAGAAGCTGGTCGGATTTCTGCACAGGGACATATTGCCGCGATGCAGGCCTGCGAACCTGGGATGACAGAAGATCAACTGGCATCTGTGGTT
>QXYM01000029.1 GCA_009886945.1 Litorivicinus sp. | reverse complement strand
CGGGACTTTTGTTTGGGCCCGACGCATGAGGAAGTGGTGACGGATATCGTGCGCCGGGAAGTCAATTCCTATAAACAACTTCCTCTGAATTTGTATCAAATCCAGACAAAATTCCGAGATGAGGTCCGTCCACGGTTCGGCGTCATGCGTTCGCGAGAGTTCATCATGAAAGATGCCTATTCGTTTGATATCAACGAAGAGGGAATGCAAGCCAGTTACCATGCAATGTATGACGCCTATTGCCGGATTTTTGATCGATTCGGATTGGATTATCGCGCCGTATTAGCCGACTCAGGCGCGATTGGTGGAAGTGGATCACAAGAGTTCCATGTGTTAGCAGATTCTGGCGAGGATGACATTGTATTCTCAGATGGCTCTGACTATGCCGCCAATATTGAAAAAGCGGAATGCGTCGCCTCGGGAACACGCGCAGAACCCAACGTTGAGATGCACCGGGTTGAAACGCCAACACAGAAAACCATCGAGGCTCTGGTTCAGGACTTTGATCTTGCCATTGAGAAGACGGTCAAGACCCTGATCGTTCGAGCCTCTGATGTTTGTGATGCAGACTTTGTCGCACTCATCATCCGAGGAGATCACACGCTAAACGAAGTCAAAGCTGAAAATCATTCCATGGTTCTCAGCCCACTCACATTTGCAACCGAGACTGAAATTCAGACAATCATGGGTGCAGGCCCGGGATCGCTCGGTCCGGTGAAGTGTTCGATTCCAGTGATCGCAGACCGCCAAGCGGCAATGTGTTCTGATTTTGGGGCTGGAGCCAATCAAGATGGCTGGCATTATTTCGGAATCAATTGGGGCCGTGACTGCCCGGAACCAGAAACAGCAGATCTTCGTAATGCAGTCGATGGTGATGTTGCTGCCGACGGGTCGGGGCATTATCGGATCCGCCGAGGAATTGAGGTTGGTCATGTCTTCCAACTGGGCCAGAAATATTCTGAAGCGATGCATGCGACTGTGCTGGACGAGAACGGCAAGCAGGCGACGCTTTATATGGGTTGTTACGGAATAGGCGTCACTCGGATCGTCGCGGCTGCTATTGAACAACGACACGACGAACGCGGGATCTGCTGGCCGCCATCGCTTGCACCCTTTGATGTGTGTATTGTGCCGATTGGTGGCAACAAGAACCCTGCAGTCGATGAAGAAGCTCTGCGCATCCAGAGCGAACTGCAAGATCGAGGGCTTGATGTGTTACTGGATGATCGTCATCTGGGCCCAGGACCACGATTTGCTGATATGGATCTCATCGGTATTCCGGTGCGGATCGTGGTCAGCGCCAAAACACTTGAGGATTCAGAAGTGGAACTGAAACAACGGACCGAAGCTGAAGCCTCTCGAGTGTCTCTGGGTGAAATTGTCAACATTGTGATGACGCTTGAATGGCTCAGATCTTAATCCTGTTCTACAGTCGCAATGGGCACATTGCGTCTCTCGCTGAAGCGATCGCAAAAGGCGTTGAAGACGCCGGTGGTGAGGCGAAATTACGCACCGTTCCAAATCTCAGTCCTGCATTTTCGGAGGCATCTGGCGATGAGTTCGAAAGCGAACAAGGCTATTTATATGCCACGAAAACCGATCTTCGTGAGTGCGACGGCTTAGCATTGGGATCACCATCACGCTTTGGCACCATGGCTGCGCCGTTAAAAGGCTTTCTAGAAACTACATCTGATCTGTGGTTGTCCGGCGCGATGATCGACAAGCCGGCTGCAGTCTTTGCCTCGGCGTCTTCGCTGCATGGCGGTCATGAAGCGGTTTTGCAGTCGATGATGACCCCCTTATTGCATCACGGAATGCTGGTGATGGGTTGCCCATATTCAGATCCTGGATTGGCGATGACGGAAGGTGGCGGCACACCCTATGGTCCAACACACCTTGACGCCGACTCACTTCGACCGCATGAAGAAGCGATGGCGCACCGATTAGGGCAGCGCCTCGCCAAATGGAGTCAACATGTCTGAAACCGACAAATACCGTCGACGCAAACACCTCTTCTACCGCTACTTGCGTCTTTCATTGATTGGCCTGATCGCCCTACGAATTTCAGGTCTTTGGTTACTGACGCCACCTGCGACGGTGGTGGGAGCGATTGGTCTGACTCTGATTTTAGTGGCATTCGTCTGGCCGATTCTTCAACGCGATATCAAAGCGAGTCTTTGGTTGAGTTTCGTGTCCTGTTTGTTCTTCATCACCGGCGTGTTGAACGCGATGACTGAAGGCCGTGAGCTCTTTGGGCTCGTTGAGTCATGCCTTGCAGCAACGATTTTTATCAGTGCAATGATGTTTTCAAGAAATGCCTACCGAGAACTTGAGGCTACGGAAGCAACGTCAGCGCAATCGACCACATAAGGACTCCAATTCCAATATCGAGGATGGTCCAGGCTTTGGGGTTTTCAAAGGTGGGCCTTAAGAGTCTTGCACCGTAGCCAAGCGCGATGAACCAAACCCAACTGGCAGAGATCGCGCCCACGGCAAAAGAGAGCTGATCGTTTGGGCCGTATTGGGCACCAATCCCTCCTACGAAGATCAGCGTATCCAAGTACACGTGAGGATTCAGAAGCGTAACGCCTAAAATGGTCCAGAAGGCCGGCCAAAACGCGTCAACGACTCGACCTTCCACACCGAGTGATTGATGACGAAACGCCGATCGAAAACACAGTCCACCAAAGACGAAAAGAAACAGTGCACCGCCAATCCTCGTGACTGATTCTAAAGGCGGCCAGAACGCAATCATCGCGCCCATCCCATAAATACCAGAAGCCATTAAGACAGTGTCACAGAGAATGCAAACAGCGACCGAGATCGCCACCTGCCGACCCGCAATCCCTTGCCGAAGAACATGCGCATTCTGCGCGCCGATGGCGGCGATCAAGCCCAACGCTATCCCGAAACCTGATGCGGTAACAAGCCAGTTCAAGGCCACTCCTTATGACTAAATAACTATTTTTGGTCACTGATAATACCAACTGGTTTAAACGGTATTATATTGCAGTGCACACTCATTGCTCGTTAGCCATGTTCAGGGAAGAACTTAGGCTAACGGACTATAGAAGTGGATGCGCTGTCGAGGGAGTATACACACCCTCAAAATCGGGCACACAAGTCAATCAGGACGATTGATGCCCAGAGGAATGTGCAGATGCATATATGTTTGGGTTCTTTGGCATCGCGTACCGAAGAACATTCATTTCACCTGATGCAGAGGGGGTGATTTCATGGAAATGACGCGCGAACAGCAGATTGCTGCTATCGAGAAAGATTGGGCTGAAAATCCACGGTGGAAAGGGGTTGAACGAACCTATTCCGCAGCAGACGTGGTCCGCTTACGCGGAAGTGTTCAGCCAGCAAATACACTTGCAGACCGTGGCGCTCGCAAATTATGGGATTTAGTCAACGGCGACGCAAAAAAAGGCTATGTCAACTGCCTTGGCGCACTGACGGCAGGTCAGGCAATGCAGCAGGTCAAAGCCGGTATCGAAGCGATTTACTTATCAGGTTGGCAGGTCGCAGCCGATAATAACTCCAGCTTATCGATGTACCCAGATCAGTCATTGTATGCCGTGAACTCTGTTCCAACAGTGGTTCAACGCATCAATAATGCATTCCGTCGGGCCGACCAAATTCAGTGGAAAGCTGGAAAAAATCCAGGTGATGCGGACTATGTTGATTACTTCGCTCCTGTGGTTGCTGATGCGGAAGCCGGTTTCGGCGGCGTTCTCAACGCCTACGAACTGATGAAGTCGATGATCGAAGCAGGCGCTGCGGGCGTTCACTTCGAAGACCAACTCGCTTCTGTGAAGAAGTGTGGTCACATGGGCGGCAAGGTCTTAGTACCGACTCAAGAAGCTATTCAGAAATTAATCGCTGCACGCTTAGCAGCGGACGTTGCAGGAACACCAACTGTTGTTCTGGCGCGGACAGACGCCAACGCTGCAGATCTTCTGACGTCGGATTGCGATCCTTACGACCAACCGTTCTGTACAGGCGAACGCACTGCTGAAGGCTTCTACCGTGTGAAAGCTGGTATCGATCAAGCCATCGCTCGTGGCCTAGCTTACGCTCCCTACGCAGATATGCTTTGGTGTGAAACGGCGACTCCTTGTCTTGAAGAAGCCAAGAAATTTGCCGACGCCATCCACGCGAAATATCCAGATCAGTTGTTGGCATATAACTGCTCGCCATCATTTAACTGGAAGAAAAACCTGGACGACGCGACGATTGCGAAGTTCCAGGCCGAGCTCTCAGCGATGGGTTACAAGTATCAGTTCATTACTCTGGCTGGCATCCACAACATGTGGCACAACATGTTCGAACTCGCGCACAACTACGCGCGTGGCGAAGGCATGAAGCACTATGTTGAAATGGTTCAAGAGCCTGAGTTTGCTGCAGCTGAGCGTGGATACACCTTCGTTGCTCACCAGCAAGAAGTGGGGACAGGCTACTTCGATGACGTCACCACTGTGATCCAGGGTGGCCAGTCAAGTGTCACAGCACTCACCGGGTCGACTGAAGAAGAACAGTTCTAACACTGGTGTTTGATACCCAAAAGCCCGCTCATTGCTAGCGGGCTTTTTTAATGGCGACACCTTTATCGCGAATGGACCCGGTGTCTGTCCGCTAATACTGCCTCAAACAAATCCTCACGTTGGGCTAAAAACTGAAGACGATGATGACTTCCCATCGCACCCCAAAAGAGCAACCGATCACCTTCCGCTAAGAGCAACCCATCGCCTGGGAATGGAACCAAATCACCATTGAGCCGAACCAATAGCAAACAAATCAGCGGCATCGTGGGATAACCAAAACCCGGATCAATCAACAAATCCCCGAGCTTTGGCGTCCTCGCCGTGTGAAAGAACGGCAACACACCTGGAGCATTCTGTGAATCAAGCACCAAGTCAAAATGGGATAACTCAGGTCGCTGATCACCCAATCGCGCGTGTAGCTTTTGAATAATTCCTTGAACCAAGGCTTCCGGCATCAATTCTAACTGCCCGAGAAACTGATGCAGCACAGGGGTCGTAATTCTTGCGTACATTTCTTGTGCAATCATCCGACCCTCACGCAACACATAGGTAAAATGACCATGCCCAAAGACCGGCTCACTGGTTGGCTTATTCCGCCGAGCAATCGTGATCAATTGTGTGTTTTCCGCTTGGGCCGTCAACAGGATCGACAGGTTATCTCCATCGTCATTGGTCCCTGCCAAAATGCCAGCCGCATGAGCGATGTCGGCCGCGCGTAGCGTTCTCGCCTCTGTACCGAGGCCTTGAATCCAAGTCACTGACCTTTTGTCTTTTGGGGCTTGATTGCTGACCAAACAAAATGGGATCTCGTCACGCTGAAAGGCTTCCACAACTGTGTCTGCCAACCGGCCTTCAGCACAAATCACCCAATGTCCCTCAGCCGGCATCTCGACGACGTCAATGTGATTGAGATCGGGATCCACCAACTCGTGATACAACGCAAACGCACAAGGCTTACGGATCAATTGCGTCACACTCCGCGCGGCCACACGAAACGGATCAATCACAACTTCAGTATCAAAACTGCGTAAATTCCGCGTATTGGCATCCGTACCAGAGCGCGCATACACCGGCACCCGAGGGGCCAAGATTCGAGTATTCGTCGCGACCGTCAGATTGACTTGATCCTGATCGGTTAACGCAAGAACACCGCGACAGAGTGCACTCTGCACACCGGCATCGACCAGGGTTTGTGGCTCAGCTACATCTCCGACCAAAATATCTAACTCATAGGTTAAATCAGAAAGTTTAGCCACGTCAGCCCGCGCTTGATTGGAATCAATCATCACACAACGGATGTTTGACTGATCAAGGAAACGGATTAGCTGACTGCCAGCACCACCAAACCCACAGACAATCCAAAATGGGAGTTTCTGTGAGGCAATCCGATTCACCGCACGTTGGTGCGCACGTAATCGCCGAAATGCCGGATCTGAAATCACCGATAACACCGAACCGATGGCATAGAGCCAAGAAATCACGGTCGAATACATCACGACCAGCATCCAAAGCTTCTGCTCACTGGTGAATGGGTGCGGAGTTTCACCAAAGCCAATGGTCGTTGCGGTATAACTCACCACGTAGAACGCATCGAGAAAGGACAAATGGTAAGCGGTCCCTTCTGAGGTCATCCCAGGGATTAAGACAAGCCCCAGAACGCTGATCGAATAGGTGATAATTAGCGTGATCAGCGGCGTCCGTAACTCCAGAAGCAACAGCCACATAGCTGCACCACGGATCCGTGTTCGACCACGATGATTCGACGACATCAGCGTTTTAATTGGATTGTCTCGGCAATTAACAGAATCACGCTGGTCAGATTCGCAAGCATCGCGCCGCCGGCGAATGACACAACACTCGCCATTACAGCCACTGAGACTTCACCTGTCACTTGGGAGGCATACCCCCAAATCACCGCAGCCGCAATCAGTTGGAAATCAGCAACCAAACTCGTCGCCAGAAGGACTGCGCCCAGGTGAGATCGATCACCAACTTTGAGAACGGTCGCGATTAACGACACGACCAACGCGAAGAAAAATTCGTAAGGATTGTGATGGTGAGGGTTATCGATCTCACCCACAAAGAAGCCGAAGTTCAGTGTCAGAGCGAGAACGATAAAAAACGCAAACCAGACGCGCTGGGTATTCATAAGTAACTCCAAACGGCCGGGGGCGACGCCCCCTTTCGTTTATAGTTACCGATTATGCAACAGGATGCGAGACTGAGTTGAGTTTCGCTTCGGTTTCCTTTGGGAGCAGGTCCGCGATAGCGTCACGCTCACCAACCAATTCATCATTGGTTGCGTCCATTTTACCGCGCGAAAATTCACTGACATCAATCCCCTGCACCACTCGATAGTCGCCGCCTTCACAGATCACCGGATAGGAGTAAATCACACCGGGCGCAATGCCATAAGAGCCGTCTGCCGGAACCGCCATCGAGACCACTTGACCATCTGAACCAAGAATCCAATCGTGCATATGATCAATCGCCGCTTGCGCTGCAGACGCCGCTGAGGACGCCCCACGAGCTTCAATGATCGCCGCACCACGCTTCGCTACCGTTGGAATGTAGTCGTTTTCATACCAAGCACGATCAATCTGATCCAACGCCGGCTGACCTTTCACCGTTGCTTGATGCAGATCCGGGTACTGGGTTGGCGAGTGATTCCCCCAAATATAGGCATGATCGACATCTGTCGGCTGCACCGATAAGTGATTGGCCAAAATGCCAACTGCACGATTGTGGTCCAATCGCGTCATCGCAGTGAACTGACGAGGATCCAAATCCGGGGCATTTCGACTGGCAATCAGTGCGTTGGTGTTGGCTGGGTTACCAACCACTAACACCCGCACGTCCTTGGATGCATGATCATTCAGAGCCTTACCCTGCACTGAGAAGATTTTCGCATTCTCTTTCAACAGGTCGGCACGCTCCATGCCTGGGCCACGTGGACGTGCTCCAATGAGGAAAACGACATCCGCATCTTGAAAACCTGCCTCGGGGTTATCATGCGTTGTAATCCCAGCCACCAACGGAAAAGCACAATCGATTAATTCCATGACAACACCATTCAGTGCAGTCATTGCTGGTGGAATCTCCACCAATTGCAAAATCACCGGCTGATCTTTACCCAGCAGCTCTCCTGCTGCAATTTTAAATAAAATGGTGTAGCTAATTGCACCGGCAGCACCAGTGACAGCAACGCGTACAGGTTGTTTCATTCCTTGCTCCTTGTTGGGGAATCGGAGTTCAAACGTAATGCCATCCATGGTCCGATGGCCCGAAGTTGTTCAGGCACCACGCTATGCGGCATGGCAAAGGCCTGAAAGGTAACCGGATAACCAAGCGCTAACAGTGAGTCACGCGCCTGCTCTCCCAGTACATAAGGAACCACGGGATCCAATGTCCCGTGATGAATCTCGATCGGTAATTCTGAAGGGTCACGGCCTGGCGATAACCCAGGGTCTTGATCACCGACCCAATAGGTCGAAAGCGCCAAAATACCAGCGAGCGGTAATCGCGACCGAATCCCAGCATAGAGCGCCACTGCTCCACCTTGGCTAAATCCAACCAACAGAATTCGACGGGGATCAATACCAGCATCCATCTGCTGTTGGATCATGGCGTCAATTCGATCGGCGGATTGGGAAATCCCAGGCACATCAATCGTGCGATTAATATCCATGTGCTGAATGTCATACCAAGCTGGCATTACCATTCCACCGTTGACCGTCACCGGAATATTTGGCGCATGTGGAAAGATAAAGCGCGTGGTTTGACTCTCAAGACCCAAAAGCGGCAAGGCAGGCTCAAAATCATGGCCACTAGCACCTAAGCCATGAAGCCAAATCACGGCACTATCAGCCGGTTGTGCTGGTTCTACGACGACTGCGTCAAACATGAAACTTCCAATGTATTAAGGAACGCGAAGCCTAATCGCGCTAATCTATGCGCGCAATGACACTTTGGCTAAACGCATGGTATCGATTTTACGTCTTTTTTTTCTCGCAGTCGCAACATTTTTGGGCGGATTGCTTATAACCTTGGTCGCACCGTTGAAGCTTTTCTCGAAAACTCAACATTTGGGTTATCGGTTAGCCGCAGGGATCGCAGGCGTTTGGGCCGACTTCATGCGTTGGCTCCTCACCACCCTCCCGATCCAATGGGTCATCACCGGAGAGAAACTGAATCCAAAGGGGACTTATCTGGTCTTAGCCAACCATCAGAGTTGGATCGACATCATGATGGTGATGGTCGTCCTTGGGAAAGGAACAACACTTCCCCGTTTTTTTATGAAGTGGGAATTGGTCTACATGCCAGTGATCAACATCTGCGCCTGGGCACTGGATTTTCCCATCATGCGACGTTACACCCAAGAAGACATCAAGGGTCGACCTGAACTCAAGAATCGAGATTTTGACTACGCCCACGATGTTCTGTCCAGAAATCCTGATCAGGCTTGTGTGGTGGTGAACTACGCTGAAGGGACTCGATTCACGCCCGAAAAACATCGCAAAAACCGATCGCCCTATCAACACTTACTCAAACCCAAAGTTGGTGGTCCACAGTTAGCGCTCGATTGCCTCCGGAATCGCCTTGACGGAATCGTCGACATCACCCTCGCTTATCCAGGCGCGACTCTCAGTGTGTGGCATCTTCTTTCAGGCCAGGTCCCCAAAGTTATGATTCACGTTGAAACGATCGATCTGCCAGAGGGGCTTGAGAAAACCCCAGAAACCTTGGCTGAACTCAAGGCATTCCGGGGATGGATGAATTCAATCTGGGCGCAAAAAGACGCCCGTCTTGAACGGATGCTTAACGGTACACCGGAAGACGATCACAGATCGCCTTGACCTGCTCGCGGACGCGACCTTTGACCCCTTCATCATCAAGGTGATCGAGGACATCGCAAATGAGATTGCCCAGATCGCGACAATCACTTTCAACAAAGCCTCGGGTGGTCACGGCAGGTGTGCCGATCCGAATACCGGACGTGACAAAGGGTGATTGCGGGTCATTTGGGACCGCATTCTTATTGACGGTGATATGTGACTCGCCAAGTGCTGCATCAGCGGCTTTACCAGTAATTCCCTGAGCGACCAGATCAACCAACATGAGATGGTTGTCGGTACCGCCTGAGACAATTTTGTAGCCACGATCAATAAAGACTGATGCCATCACCTGCGCATTTTTCACAACCTGCTCTTGATAGGTCTTGAATTCGGGTTCCATCGCCTCTTTAAAGGCGACGGCTTTACCGGCGATTGCATGCATTAACGGCCCACCCTGCATTCCAGGAAACACAGCAGAGTTCAATTTCTTGTGTAACGTTTCATCGTCTTGGCCCGAAAGAATCAAACCCGAACGAGGACCGCGTAATGTTTTATGCGTGGTGGTGGTCACCACATGCGCGTGCGGAATCGGCGACGGATACACACCGGCTGCGACAAGGCCGGCGATGTGCGCCATATCGACAAGGAAATAAGCGCCGACATTATCTGCGATTTCACGCATCTTGGCCCAATCGACGACTCGCGAATAGGCTGAGAAGCCACCCAAAATCAGTTTCGGCTGATGCGCCTCTGCAAGATCGGAAATTTGGTTGTAGTCCATATAACCGTCAGCGTCGATGCCATACTGAATCGCGTGATACACCTTCCCTGAGAAATTCACAGACGCACCGTGTGTCAGGTGACCGCCGTCGGCTAAGGACATCCCGAGAATTGTATCGCCGGCATTCAATAGCGCCAGGTAGGCCGCCGCATTTGCCTGCGAACCGGCATGTGGCTGCACGTTTGCATAGGCTGCACCAAACAGCGCCTTTGCACGATCGATTGCCAACTGTTCGACAACATCGACAAACTCACATCCGCCGTAATAGCGCTTTCCTGGATAGCCTTCTGCATATTTGTTGGTCAGCTCTGATCCTTGAGCTTCCAATACTCGTGGACTGGCATAGTTTTCCGAAGCGATCAACTCGATGTGATCTTCCTGACGCACAGCCTCGGCATGCATCGCCTTGGCCAACTCCGGATCATATTGCGCTATGGTTGATGTCTTTGCGTACATCGCGAACATTCCTCTATTCGTTGAAATTCTTCAGGAACGCGCGAATGGACCACCTAAGCGACGCAGTGGGTATCCTGTGCGACGAACTGATAGTTCACTTGAGAAAAATACGGCTGATTCGAAAACCCGTAAACAAACTCAAGACCGTCAGCGCCAGCAATCACCTCGTGTAATGCACCCCCCGGAATGAACAATGCCATGCCTGGCGTCAGCTGAATGATTTTTCCATCAATCGTGACGATCCCAGAGCCTTTGGTGCAGAAGTAAAATTCCGCGTCGTCATGCTGGTGTCGATGCAACGTTCCGTGGGAAGGGAATGTAGCATATCCGAGCGATAAGGCAGAGTGTTCATCGTCATTTCCGAGTAACGTTTGCCAGACACAGTTACCGAATGCTGGGTTCGAGTCCACAGCCTCAGGATTTAATTGATTGATCAAATGCGTCATCGACATCAGCATCACCTTCTTGATCGTTGTGATTGACCGGCAGGGTGGCCAAAAATCCAATGAAAAACAATAAAAAATTGTTATATTTCATATATTTAGAGATCTAATAATCAAAAATATTGGTAATTTCAATGACTTAATCGACGCAAAATGAATAAATTGATAAAAATCAGCATGTTGCGTTGCAACAATCCAGCATTTCGTTGAATCTCAAACATCCATAAAACCCGCCATAGCGCGTTTACGGGCGATAGAATCTCGACCATTGAAATCATTTGCCCACGAATATTTAGTGGGAAAAACAGAAGCCAAACGGAGCATGGAAAAATTGCGTGAAGCGACAATCTGAGGCAAAATACGCGCTCCAAAGTCGAGACTCAAACACACATCGAGTCTCTTCGCGACACCGCGGGAGAGGCATTGCTATGATGCCGCCGAAGGAGCAACCGACCCGGAAACTCTCAGGCACCCGGACCGCCCTGTCGTTAAAGGAATCTGGAAAGCAGCGAAACGCTCACCGAAGGAGTAAGGGATGTATCCTGAATCTCTCAGGTCAATGACAGATGGGTCATGCAATGAAACGCCGCTGGAGGCCGCATGACCGCTTTACACTCGTTAACTCTTGAATCATTTCACCAATCAATCGGCGCAAAGTTCGCTCCCTTTGCCGGTTATCGGATGCCGATTCAGTATCCCCTGGGCGTCAAAGGCGAGCATCTCCATACGCGTGACGCTGTCGGTTTGTTTGATGTTTCGCACATGGGCCAACTGCTGATCCAAGGCCCAGCTTCCACCGAAGCTCTTGAACGACTCGTCCCAGCAGCACTGCAAGAGATGACGCCCGGTCAAATTCGTTATTCGCAGTTAACACTCGACACCGGCGGCATCTTAGACGATCTCATGCTGACACGCTGGGATACCGACATCTGGGGATTAGTGGTCAATGGAGCGTGCAAACATGCTGATATGGCCCATTTCAAAGCCCATCTTCCTGACGCGGTCAACATGACTTATATCGACGATCATGCGCTGATCGCCATTCAAGGCCCACAAGCCCGACAGGCGCTGTCACGGATCATTCCTGAGGCCCAAGACCTGTTGTTTATGCGGTCATTGAAGACTTCGTGGAAGGGTTGTGACATCACATTATCGTGTTGCGGCTACACAGGCGAAGACGGCTACGAGGTCTCAATCGCCAATGATCAGGCCCGAGACTTCGCCGAAGCCTTGACCGACCTCGATGAAACGACTTGGGTCGGTTTGGGCGCGCGTAATTCATTACGGCTTGAGACAGGGCTCTGTTTATACGGTAACGACCTCACTCCGGACACCACACCGATCGAAGCGGATCTTTTGTGGTCGATCCAAAAGCGTCGACGCACCGAAGGCGGGTTCTTAGGCGCGGAGACGATTCTCAAACAAATCAACGAAGGCGCTCCCAGAAAGCGCGTTGGACTGGCGCCTATGGATGGTCGGACACCACTGCGCGATCATACCGTCCTGAAAAATGCCGCTGGTGATGTAGTGGGCGAAATCACATCCGGTGGGTTTGGACCGACCCACAACGGACCAGTTTCGATGGGTTATGTCACACAAAAACTGAGTACACTAGGAACCGAATTAATTGCAGAGGTCAGAGGCAAAGCATTGGCCTGCACTGTCTGTGACCCAATATTTGTTCAACAGCGCTATCGACGCTCTCTTTGAAGTGATTAAGGACCTTTTATGACTGTTAAATACACGCGCGAACACGAATGGATCCGTATTGAAGGTGATACAGCAACCGTTGGCATTACTTTCTACGCTCAAGAACAACTGGGTGATGTGGTATTCGTCGAACTCCCAGACCCTGATACCTCGGCTGACCAAGGCTCTGAAGTCGCGGTCGTGGAATCTGTGAAAGCAGCCAGTGATATCTACGCACCGGTCACAGGGACCATCATTGAGTCTAATGAAGAACTCTCTGACCGACCAGAACTGGTCAATGAAGACCCAGAAAACGATGGCTGGTTCTTCAAAATGCAATTATCTGATCCAACCGAACTCGACGACCTGCTTGATGAGGCTGACTATCAAGCGTTTATTCAAGAAGAACTGTAAGAGGCAACTTCAGTGAAGCAGGAAATGACTTTTCGTGACCGCCATATTGGATTATCTGACGATGAGCGGACCTTGATGCTCGACACCTTAGGACTTCGCTCAATGGATGAGCTCTCCGACCGAGTGGTCCCAGAGAATATTCGTAAGCGGACAGGGATGTCACTTCCACAAGCCATCTCTGAGCATGATGCGCTGATTGAACTGAAGACGATCGCGTCGAAAAACCAGGTGGTTCGTTCGTTGATTGGGCAGGGCTATTACCACACGCTGACACCTGCGGTGATTCAGCGTAACGTGCTCGAAAATCCAGCCTGGTACACCGCCTATACGCCCTATCAGCCCGAAATCTCTCAGGGGCGACTCGAAGCCCTCTTTAATTATCAAACCATGATTGTTGAATTGACCGGAATGGCGGTTGCCAACGCCTCACTGCTCGATGAAGCAACTGCAGCTGCCGAAGCCATGACGCTGTGCGAACGGAGCTCAAAATCAAAATCCAATCGGTTTTATGTTGCAAACAATCTGTTTGCTCAAACCCGAGCGGTCATCGAAACTCGAGCGCTTCCGCTGGACTTCGATCTGGTGACCTTCGATCCGCATCACCCACCGGTATTCGACGATGCCTTTGGCCTCATCGTGCAATACACCGGATCGGATGGATCAGTGGTCGATCTCAAGTCATTGATTAAACAAGCCAAAGACCAAGGAATCCTCACAGTCGTTGCCTCAGATATCTTGAGTTTGACGATGCTCGAAGGCCCTGGGCATTTTGGTGCGGATATCTGCTTGGGCTCCACACAACGGTTTGGCGTTCCCATGGGAAATGGTGGTCCACACGCAGCATTTTTTGCCGTCACCGATAAACTGAAGCGAAATATTCCAGGCCGCCTTGTCGGGCAGTCGATTGATGCCGAAGGTCGTGCCGCCTACCGCTTGACACTGCAGACGCGCGAACAACATATCCGTCGAGAAAAAGCCACGAGTAACATTTGCACAGCGCAAGTGCTACTGGCAAACATTGCAGGATTTTACGGGTGCTATCACGGACCATCAGGCCTCACTGCTCAAGCAACACGCGTGCATGCGATGACTTCGCGACTCCAAGCAGGACTGAAAGCGGCAGGGTATGGAGTCAATGCCACCTTCTTCGACACACTCTCGATCCAAGTCGACAATGCAGACACCTTCGTCAATAACGCCTTATCGGCCGGTTTCAATATCCACAAAGCCAGTGATACAACGGTTTCACTGTCCTTTGATGAAGCATCGACCGACACGGAATTAGAAGCGCTGGCTGCCGTTTTTGGCGTCGTTTTAGGAGACTCGCACCAGGGACTTCCGAAAACGCTGACTCGCCAGACGGCGTTCATGACTCAAGATGCCTTTAATACGCATCACTCAGAAACAGAAATGATGCGATATGTGCGGAAGCTCTCCGATCGCGATCTGGCGCTTGATCGTGCGATGATTCCGCTGGGATCCTGCACCATGAAACTCAATGCAGCCTCCGAGATGGCTCCAATTACTTGGCCTGAATTTGCGTTCATTCATCCGTTTGCACCTGAAAACCAGCGTCTGGGCTATCAGGAAATGATCCAAAATCTCGATGATTGGTTGTCCGAAATCACTGATTATGCGGCGATCTCATTGCAACCTAACTCAGGCGCTCAAGGGGAATACGCCGGACTTCTTGCAATCCAGGGCTATCATCAGTCACGCGGTGAAGGTCACCGGACCATCTGCCTGGTTCCTTCGTCAGCCCATGGGACGAATCCAGCCAGTGCACAAATGGTTGGATTAGATGTGGTTGTGGTTGGATGCGATCCAGATGGCAACATCGACATCGATGATCTGAGAGAAAAAGTGGCAGCACATGGAACCAACATCTCCTGTTTGATGATCACTTATCCATCCACTCACGGAGTGTTCGAGGTCGCGGTACAAGAGGTCTGTGAGTTAGTGCATTCAGTCGGCGGGCAGATTTATCTCGATGGAGCCAATTTAAACGCGCAAGTTGGTCTCACAAGCCCAGGACTCATTGGATCTGACGTCTCACATCTGAATTTACACAAGACCTTCTGCATTCCTCACGGCGGCGGCGGTCCAGGTGTCGGCCCCATTGGAGTTGCCGAACACCTAGCACCTTTTATCCCGGGACATCCGGAGCTCGGTGGTTCATCCACGGTTGGTCCGGTGTCTGCAGCGCCCTTTGGCTCTGCCATGATTCTCCCAATCTCCTGGATGTATATCCGCATGATGGGTCCTGACGGTCTGACAGCGGCGACTGAAAACGCCATTCTATCAGCGAACTACATCGCCAAGCGGCTCCAGGATGCCTACCCGATCCTCTACAAGGACAGCCAAGGGTTTGTGGCTCATGAGTGCATCCTCGATACACGAGTTGTCAAAGACAGCGCCGGTGTCACGGTCGATGATATCGCCAAGCGACTGATTGACTACGGGTTCCATGCGCCAACAATGAGTTGGCCAGTCGCAGGCACTTTGATGATTGAGCCGACAGAAAGCGAACCATTGGCTGAACTCGATCGCTTCTGTGATGCCATGATCGCCATTCGCGAGGAAATCGCTTCGATCGAAAATGGCGAGAGTGCGGCCGACGATTCCGTTCTTCGGTATGCACCCTATACAGTCGAAGCTGTCACCGCGAATGAATGGCCACATGCGTTTTCACGTCAACAAGCAGCATTCCCGATCGCTTCGTTGAAGAAAGATCGGTATTGGCCGCCGGTGGCTCGAATTGATAATGTGTACGGTGATCGTAACCTCGTGTGCAGCTGCCCTCCGCTCTCGGACTATGCTGACACGCCAACGGAAGCTGCATGACAGACCAGAAAGTACGCCCTAAAAGCGGGGACAAAATCATCAATGATGTGGGCGTGAAGGCCATCAAAAATGGTCAAAAGCGCCGGACTGATGAGCAAGCACCGCGCGGTGACAAGCCCAAATGGTTGCGTTTTGTGAGTCCTGGAGGACAAGGCTACCAAGACGTTAAAAAGATCGTGCGGACGCACCGCCTATCAACCGTCTGCGAAGAGGCAATGTGCCCAAACATCGGAGAATGTTGGAGTGCCGGCACAGCAACCATCATGCTCATGGGATCGGTGTGTACCCGTGCATGTCAATTCTGTGCAGTCGATACGGGCAATCCCAAAGGCTGGCTCGATCTCGAAGAACCACAAAATACCGCGGAGTCCGTGGCTCTGATGGGCCTGAAATATGTGGTTCTGACAAGTGTCAACCGAGACGATCTCGCCGATGGTGGCGCCAATCATTTTGCAGCGACCGTCCGCGCCATCAAACAGCAATGTCCGGAAACTGCCGTTGAAGCACTAACACCTGACTTTCAGGGTGTCATGACAGATGTCGAAGTGCTGGTGGATTCGGGACTGGAGGTGTTTGCGCAAAATGTCGAAACCGTCGAGCGACTCACCCATCCGGTCCGTGATCCGAGAGCAAGTTATGAACAAACTCTGAAAGTGCTCGCGCACGGCAAACACCATCGTCCTGATGTATTAACCAAAACGAGCCTCATGTTGGGCTTGGGTGAAACCGATGATGAAATCAAACAGGCCATGGACGATATGCGGGAACACGACGTCGATATCGTGACCTTTGGTCAATATCTGAGACCGACGGTCAATCATCTCCCCATTGACCGTTACGTCACACCTGAACAGTTTGATCAGTATCGGGAATGGGGGTTAGAGCGAGGTTTTCTCGAAGTCGTCTCGGGTCCAATGGTCCGCTCGAGCTATCGGGCCGAACAGGCGTTATTCAAAAATAATGCGGGTATTTCGAATGCATCCCTTGGGCAGAACGCCATTCCTGTTAAGCAGTTATGAAGCCATCGATCCTCGCCCTGTGTCTGGCAGCAACGACCCTTATCGGATGTCAAAATCCGGTCAGGGATCCGATCGATTCGGTGGTTCAAGTGGTCACGGATCCACAACAAGAAATCCAAAAAGGCCGACGCCAATACCCTTTTGCGTTGGCCCAATCAGGCGGTGATCTCACCCAGTTTCCAGAAACAACGCATTACTTAAACGATCTCATTCAACGATTAGCCAAAACAGCCAACTCGCCATTTCCATGGGAAATTCGGTTAATGAATGACAGTTCAATCAACGCTTGGGCGCTGCCTGGCGGCAAAATGGGCGTGAACTACGGTTTGATCAATGCCGTTGAAACCGAAGCCGAACTTGTCTCAGTCTTGGGTCATGAGATGGCGCACAGCATTGAACTTCACGGCACTGGTCGTGAGACCTTTGGCGCTTTGGTTGGATTAGCGGCGCAAGTCATTGAGATTGGAATCTCTGAACCTGGAACCAAACCGGGGTCCAACAAACTGATTGGCCTTGGTCAAAATATTTTAATGGGACAATACAGTCAGTCCAATGAACTCGAAGCAGATCGAGTGGGGGTTGATCTCATGGTCCGGGCAGGTTTTGATCCAACGGGTGCTGTTGGGATGCAAGAAAAGCTTGCTGAGCTTGGTGCAGGCGGCAATTCAGTGGCGCAGAAACTCCTAGGCACACACCCCATCAGTCGCGAACGACTCGCTGCTATTCGTACTGAAGTTGCGAAATATCCAAACCAAGGCCAAATCACAAGTCCTGAATTCACTCGTGCGAAAGCGGAAATTCAATCACTAGAAGGTGGTTTAACACTCATCTCAGATGCTCGGAAAAAAGGAGCCGAGAAAGAATTTGGGTCGGCGTTATCGCTCACATCGCGCGCGCTGAAAATCCTACCAAATGAACACAGTGCCTGGCGATTACATGCCGAACTGCTGGTCGCCAATCAACAACCGCGAAAAGCGATTGAGTCAGCGCTACGCGTCCGCGAACTCAACCCGACTGATCCAATCAGCGAGTTGCTGCTCGGTTATTGCTATGACGCCGCAGGCGATCGAGCCAATGGTGATGCAGCTCGTGATCGCGCACGACGCTTGGCGCAATAACACAGCAGATTCAACATCCGCTGTGTTTTTACGAGAGTTCAGCGTTCTCCGGTTCTTCATCGAGTTCCAGCCACATGGCATTCAAAATCCCGAATGCACTGGCGAGCCCAACACCTAAAATCCAAGTGAAATACCACATATCGCTTCCTTAATAGACCGTATGTTGATTGTCTTCGACATACGCTTCAGTGACGCGGCCAAAGAGAATTTTAAAGACCCAAGCTGTGTAGGCCAGAATCAACGGCATAAAGATCAGCGTGGCGATGAGCATGATGAACAATGTCAACTCGCTCGACGACGAATCCCACACCGTCAGGCTGGCACCTGGGTCTTGGGAACTGGGTAAAATGAATGGGAACATCGAGACACCAACGGTAGTGATGATCCCTGCGATTGAAAGCTTGGAACCGACGAAGGCAATCCACTCAACACGAAACAACATCGCAAACCAAGCGACAACCAAGCCGAGGACCCCAACGACTGGAGCGGTCCAGAACCAAGGGTAAGTATCAAAATTAGACCCCCAACCGCCAGCCACCAGAGCCACCTCTTTGAGGAGTGGATTGCTTGGGCCATCAGTGACCACTTCACTGGTGATGACAAACCCAGGAAGCCATAGATGCACCACGACTCCAAGCACCAAGAACAAGACACCCACCAGTGGGATCGTCCACATCGCTATGGTATTCGCGCGAATCCGTACCTGGCCACTGGCTTTCAAGCTGAGCCACAGTGCACCATGTGTCGAGAGCATCAACACACTTAACACCCCTGTCGCCAAGGCAAAGGGATTGAGCAGCCCAAACAGGTTACCCTCGTAGAAAGGCCGCAACGTATCATCGAAATAGAAAGGCACACCGAGCAGCACATTCCCCACAGCCACCCCAAAGATCAGCGCAGGCACCAGACCACCAATGAATAATGCAGCATCCCACATGGATCGCCATTTGGCACAGTCGCGCTTGGACCGAAATTTGAATGCCACTGGACGCAAAATCAGTGCGAATAAGGCGATAAACATCGCGAAGTAAAACCCTGAAAAAGACACTGCATAGAGCGCCGGCCAGGCAGCAAAAATCGCGCCGCCACCCAAAATGAGCCAGACCTGATTTCCTTCCCACACCGGACCGATGGTGTTAATTGCCACCCGTTTCTCGACATCTGTTTTAGCCACAAAAGGCAACAGCGCAGCAACACCCATGTCAAATCCATCCGTGACTGCAAATCCGATCAAGAGCACACCAAGGAGTGCCCACCAGATCACGCGTAATACTGTGTAATCAAGAAATTCCATGAGTTGCTCCTGATTGACCAAAGACTGGTTTTACGAGTTCAGGTTGTTGAATTCCGGACGCTCCATCTGAGCTCCCCGGCGGGTGCGCATAGGGTCCTTCTAAAACGGTTTTCCGTAACAAACCCACTTCGATCACAGCCAAAGTTGAATAAATGAAGACAAAGCCAATGAGAGTGGTCAGCACCTCGGCGTAGTCAAGACTCGATACCGCAAGGAAGGTTGGCAATACTGAGTCAATGACCCAAGGCTGACGACCAAATTCTGCAACAAACCACCCGAGTTCTGCTGCAATCCAGGGTAAGGGAATCGCAAATAAACAGGCCTTTAAGAACAATCTGTTTTTGGTATGTTCACGGCGCGCAGTGAGCCAGAAAGCATAAGCGAACATCGCGATAAATAAGAAACCCAAAGCAACCATGAATCGGAAACTCCAAAACAACGGAGCGACAGGAGGGACCGTACTCCATGCAGCCTGATGGATTTGCTCTTCGGTCGCGTCACGAGGATCCTCAACAAATTGTTTCAGCAATAAGCCAAAACCAAGGTCCTCCTTAAACGCATCAAAACGCAATGTCGCTTCGCTATTGGACGGGTCTTTTTTAATCGTCTGCAATGCATCATAGGCAGCGATGCCGGTTTTGATTCGCGCCTTGGCATGCTCCACAAGTTCAAGAATCCCCGGGACTTCTTCAGAGACACTACGCGTCGCAATCAACCCCAACACGTAAGGAATATGAATCGCATAGTCGACCCGATTGGTTTCCGGATTCGGGACACCAACGACAGTAAAACTGGCAGGAGCGTCTTGCGTTTCATACATCCCTTCCATCGCAGCCAGCTTCATTTTCTGGTTTTCACCCACTGAGTAGCCAGACTCATCACCAAGCACGACGACAGACAAAGCAGCGGCCAAACCGAAGCTTGCTGCCACTGTCATGGATCGCTTCGCAAACTCTATGTGCCGATTATTAAGAAGATAAAACGCGCTCACACCCAAGACAAACACAGCACCCGTGACATAA
>QXYM01000028.1 GCA_009886945.1 Litorivicinus sp. | reverse complement strand
GGCTTGGTGATGTTTCCGCTTTTCGGCGTTATCGGTGTGCTCCATCGCATCCAGCTGTGCCTGCAAACTTTCCGATTCGACGCCGCGCATGACTTTACCGATAAACTGCATTTGTCGACGTCGGGCTTCATGCTTTTTATCCGGAATGGCACGGTAAGCTTCAAGCGCCTCACGCAGCTTGTCTTCCGGGAATTCAATCTTTCGAAATTGCTTGTCAGACAGCGCAGCCAACGCCTGGCCGAGCGCTTGAAGCGCCAGCATTTCACGTTTTTTTGCACTTTTCGACGGCTCTCTGGAGAGCTCTTCGTCGATCAGATCGTCATTTTGAAGGGAGCGTTTGTCATTCATGTCCGTGAAGTTTAACCCACAACAGGAAAAAAACCGCCTAGAAGAATTAACGCTTCGGATTTTAGAGCGATCCAAGCGAATCGGCGCCGATGGTTGTGAGGTGGGTGCAAGCGCATCAGTTGGCCTTGACGTTCAAGCACGACTTGGAGCACCAGAAAAGCTTGAAATGACGCGAGATCAGTCCTTGTCAGTCACGGTATTTGTCGGCGAGTCGCGAGGATCAGCCACCACCACAGATCTCTCGGATGCAGCACTTGAAAGTACTCTTCAAGCAGCACTCGCCATCGCTCGCGTCACGGCGCCTGATCCCGCGGCTGTGCTTGCCTCGAAGGATCAAATTATTCGGGATGTCCCCAATTTGGAGTTAGATCATCCTTGGGACATCAGTGCGAAAGATGCCTTGGCGTTGGCGATCGAAGTGGAAGCTTGCGGACGACAAGCAGACCCTCGGATCACAAACTCCGAAGGGGGTTCGGTGTCATCGACACGTGGACTCTCCATTCATGGGACCACAGAAGGTCTGTTGGTCAGTCAGCCGACCAGTGTCCACGGTTTGAGCTGCGTTTTACTGGCTGAAGATGGTGAAAGTCGTGAGCGCTCCTATGCCTACACACAGGCTCGGCGTCCAGACCAGTTGTTGTCTCCAGAAGCGGTGGGCAAAGAAGCCGCCGATAAAACAGTTGCCCGCCTGAATCCCCGTAAATGCCAAACTGCCGAGGTGCCAGTCCTATTTGTCCCAGAAACCGCCGCCGGCTTGATCTCGAGTTTTGTCAGTGCGATTAGCGGAGGATCCTTGTATCGGCAATCGAGCTATTTGCTGGATCGCTTAGGCACGCAGGTATTCCCTCAATGGGTGACGCTTGAAGAAACTCCACACATCCCCGGGGCCATGGGTTCTTCGGCCTATGATGGTGATGGTTTGGCAACTCGGTCTCAGGCGTTTGTGACTGATGGAATCTTATCGAGCTATGTCTTGTCCTTGTATTCTGCCAACCGACTTGGTCTTCAAACGACACATAATGCTGGCGGTGTACGAAACCTCTTCTTCCAGGGTCAACAGGACTTCAACGCGTTGATCGCCCAGATGGGCCGTGGTTTGATCGTGACTGAGTTGATGGGCCAGGGGGTGAACCTGGTTAACGGCGATTACTCGCGCGGTGCCTCGGGCTTTTGGGTGGAAAATGGTGAGATCGCCTATCCGGTTCATGAAGTCACCGTGGCGTCGAATCTTGACCGGATGTTGAGAGACGATTTGATCGCGGTGGGGTCTGATCTTGATCTGCGTCGCTCAATCGCAACAGGCTCCATGCTCTTTGAGAAAATGATGGTTGCCGGCAGCTAATTAGGCATAGACGAGGGTGGCGATGCCGAGGAAGCAGAAGAAACCCACGACATCTGTGACCGTTGTTAAGACCACACCGCCGGCGAGTGCGGGGTCGATTTGCAACGACTTCAAATAACCCGGTAATAGGGTTCCAACGACCGCTGCGACGATCAAATTCACAATAATTGCCAGCGCGATCACATAACCCAGAGTGAAGTCACCAAACCAGAGGAAGGCAGCGAATCCCACAACCAATGACCAGAACAAACCATTGGCCGTGCCGATCAACACTTCACGACTGACCAGTGCTCGAATATTGGCTGACCCCACGCGACCAAGCGCCATGCCTCGAATTACGATGGTCAGTGCTTGAGTACCAGCGATTCCGCCCATCGATGCAACCACCGGCATGAGAATCGCAAGCGCGACCACCTGCTCTAGTGTGGCTTCAAACATCCCAATCACTCCTGAGGCTAAAAACGCGGTCAGGAGATTGATGCCAAGCCACACGGAACGCCGTTTGACCGTTCTGACCAAGGGCGCAAAGATATCTTCATCTTCATCAAGACCCGCTTGACTCATCAAGCTGTGATCTGCCGATGCCCGAATAACATCGACCACGTCATCGATGGTAATCCGGCCGAGCAATTTACCGGATTCGTTCACCACAGGCGCACTCACCAAGTCTAATCGCTCAAAACGCTGAGCCACTTCATCTTCATGCGTGGAGACAATCAGGGGTTCGACTTCGGTCTGCATGATTTCTCGAATCGTGGTGTTGGGATCAGAAATCAAAATCTTCGAAATGGGGACCTGCCCGATGAATTCATCACGACGATTCACGACCCAAAGGTTGTCGGTCATCGGAGGGAGTTCACGATACCGTCGGATATATCGAAGAACGACGTCGACAGTGATGTCCGGACGCACGGTCACGACGTCGGTATTCATCAAGCCGCCGGCGGAATCTTCGTCATAGGACAACACATCTTCGACGCGCTGTCGGTCTTGAGAATCCATTGATAACAAGACTTCTTCAATGACTGACTCAGGCAGCTCTTGGAGGAGGTCAACCTTGTCATCGAACTCAAAACTTTCGATCAGGTTGGCGAGTTCTTCGGGTTCTAATCGGGCAACAATTTCTGAACGTTCTTCTTCGCCTAAGTAGGCAAGTACGTCAGCGGCCAGTTCTTCGGCTTCAACTAAGTTCCAGAGGATGGTCCGTTGCTTGGGAGGAACCGAGGATAAAAGATGCGCGATATCAGGCGCTGCGAGATCTTCATTGATGAGCTGTCTGGCACGCGCGATCGCGCCTTGCGATAGCGCAAGGTTAATCCGCTCAAGATTGGCTTGGTTGGACTCAACGGCGATTTCGGTGATTGCATCACTCATCCGCAGGGTTCCCCAAAGCCGTCATCAAACAGAGCCTTCAGTGCGGCATTCGCTTGGTCTTGGTCATCTCCGGAGATATGTAATATCAGCTCGCTACCTTGTCCTGCCGCCATCATCAATAGCTGCATAATGCTTTTGGCATCGACTTTCCGTTGACTGCTTGGATCTTCGAGTTCCACAACTGACGAAAATAGAGAGGCCTCTTGAGCGAGGACATTGGCTGCTCGAGCATGTAAGCCCAACAAGTTTCTGACTGTGACCGGCGTGGTAATCATCGTGGAGATATCCTCTATTGGTTCGATGATAGCTCGCGATGCACAACCTGCCTATCAAGTTCGAGATCACTTAACCGTTGATTCAGAGCTTCGGTGAGATAGACGCTTCGGTGTTGACCGCCGGTGCAACCGATTGAGAGCGTAAAATATTGGCGGCCAGATTCGGCATGACGAGGGACCCAGCGTCTCACGTGCGCTTCGATTTCATCGAGAAGCTCAGTCGTTTCAGGGAACTGGTTCAGATAGTCTTTGATGGGTTGGTCGCGTCCCGTCAAGGGTCGAAGTTCTGCTTCCCAGTGTGGATTCGGAAGCGATCTGGCATCAAACACAGTATCAGAATCCATCGGCACCCCACGCTTAAAGCCAAAGGATTGCAGTTTCAAGATGAGTTGCGTCGCTGTTTCACCAGCAACTAACTCTCGGATTTGACTGCGTAGCGTATGAATCGACAGTCCCGAACTATCGATTTTATAGGTCGCAATGGCTTGTATCGGCTCGAGCTGCTGGCTTTCGCGTCGCAAGGCATCAGACAGATGCGTGCGATCGATACCTGTGGATAATGGATGCAGTCGTCGTGTTTCGCTAAAACGCCGCGCCAAAGACTCGTCAGTTGCATCAATAAAGACCACATCGAGTCGGCTGACTTCGCTCTTCAATGATTGCACTAACGCAGGAACATCCGCAGGTTGTCCAAGTGTTCGAATATCAATGGAAACAGCGAGATTTCGGCCTGGAGAAACAGTGAGTAGGGTACTGACTGTCTGTTGGATTAAGGCGACGGGCTGGTTATCAATGCAATAGAAATTCAGATCTTCCAGGGCGCCTAGCGCGGATGACTTTCCCGCCCCAGATCGACCTGAAACGATCAGTAGATGCATTAGGCAGCAGCCGTCTTAAACGCTTGGCAAGCAATGGCGTAAAGTTCGCTGGCATCGGTGGCCATTTGCAGATCATGTCGAAATTGATCGTTAGAAAAGCAGTCGGCAAGCTGGGCGAGTAAATTCAGATGCACTTGGTTGGTTGATTCAGGAACCAGTAGGACGAACAGTAATTCAACGGGTTGGCCATCAATCGCGTCGAAATCAATTCCCTGATTCAACTGAATTAAATAGCCTCGGGTCTCGTCATCATTCAGACAAGACAATCGGCAGTGAGGGATGGCAACCCCATACCCGATTCCGGTTGAACCGAGTCGCTCTCGATCAATCAGACCTTGATAGACATCCTCGGAGTCCATTTGACTCTCGTCGGCAATGAACTCCGCGGTGAGTTCTAAAACACGTTTTTTGCTCGCGCCTTCGAGGCTCGAAACGACCCGGCTGGGGGTAATAATGTCAGAGAGTTGCATGATTCCGATATCTGTCGCTGCTGAAAAGGGCGACCTCATGTCGCCCTGCACAATTGTATGACGCTTTTAGTGTCCGTGCATCCGGCTAATGGTTTTTTCGCGATGTTTGACGAGTTGCCGGTCGAGTTTATCAGCCATCGCATCAATCGCAGCATACATGTCATCGTGCTCAGCAGACGCATGGACATCAGCACCTGCAACATGCACATTACCTTCGGCTTTTTGACGCTGCTTTTCAACAGTCAGTGTAATTTCCACTTTGGTGATATGTTCCGCATGACGCTCAATTCGATCCAGTTTTTCTGTCACATAGGATTTGAGTGCGTCTGTGACGTCGAGTTGATGTCCACTGATGCTGATTTGCATACCTTTCTCCTTCTTTTGATGCGTTGAGGCGTCTAATCACCTCATTTCCACTATGCGCTTTTTCGTCACTGACGAAAAGCCTAAAACACTTGTTTACGTTCGCTCGAGCCACCGATACCAAGCATCTCACGGTATTTGGCGACGGTTCGTCTGGCGACTTTAAACCCCCGTTCGGCCAACAGCTCGCTCAGCTTATTATCCGATAAGGGTTTCTTGGCATTTTCGTCGCCGATTAATTCTTTTAAGTGCTCTTTAATCGCCGTTGAGGACGCTTCACCACCCGCATCGGTACCGACATGGCTTGAGAAGAAGTATTTCAGCTCTAATGTGCCACGTGGCGTGTGCATGTATTTTTGCGTAGTGACTCGTGAAATTGTCGATTCGTGCATTTCAACCCGCTCGGCGATATCGGCGAGTACCATCGGCTTCATGGCGACCGGCCCTTTTTCAAAAAACGCAATCTGCTCCTCGACAATGCAGGATCCGACTTTCAGCAGAGTCTCTGCGCGAGATTTCAGGCTTTTGACAAACCAGCGCGCTTCCTGCAGTTGATTCTTCAAATAGTCGTTGGTTTCGCTTTTATCGCCTGATTTGATGAAATTTTGGTAGGTGTGATTGATTCCGACGCGCGGTAAGGCGTCTGGATTGAGCTCCACAATCCAGCCGTCCTCACTGCGCCGAACGATCAGGTCAGGAGTGACATATTCAGGTTCACTCCCGCCAATATGGCTTCCCGGCTTAGGATCGAGGGACCGAATCAGGGTCAAGGCCAGATCAAGCTCCTCATCAGAGCATTTCATCGCGCGTTTCAAACCTGGGCGATCTTTCTTGGTGAGGAGGTCGAGATGGTTTTGAACTAAATTGAGAGGTAGCCGGACATCACCACCGAGCAAGCCAATTGCTGCTAACTGAATCGCCAGCGATTCAGCCACGCCTCGAGCCCCAACCCCTACGGGATCTAGGCGCTGAATTTGATGCAGTACGCATTCGACTTCATCCAGCTCAAGATCATCAAGTTCTTGCCCGAGTGCCTCGGTAATCTCGTCGAGATCTGCATCTAAAAAGCCATCCCCATCGATAGAATCGACCAACACTCGGGCAATCAACATATCGCGTTCGGTTAAAGGCATGAGATTCAGTTGCCACAACAAATGATCGGAGAGTGTTAACGCTTCCGATGTTCGACTCTCAAAGCTGTCGTACTCATCATCTGAGGCACTGCGCGTCATCGGCCGGTTGAGATCAAAATGATTGGTATCTGACCAGTCAGTCTCGACGGCGACCTCGACCGATTCGATGGGTGTCTCTTGCTCGCGGACATCCGAGTCACTGGACTCAGCGTACTGCTCAATTTCATCTTCACGCTCAAGCAATGGATTCTCTTCCAAGGCTCGAGTGATTTCTTGTTGCAGGTCGAGCGTCGACATTTGCAACAGTTTAATTGCCTGCTGCAATTGCGGAGTCATGGTCAGGCTTTGCCCGATCTTGAGTTGCAGTGCCTGTTTCATTCGGGAAGCGTCATGGTGAATTGTTCTCCAAGATAGACTTGGCGCACATCTTGGTTGGCGAGCAGGCTGGCCGGTGGTCCTTCCGCGAGAACTCGGCCTGCATTCACGATATAGCCTCGATGACAAATGCCGAGGGTTTCTCTGACATTGTGATCGGTAATCAAGACCCCAATCCCCCGGTCGGCTAGGTGCCGAATGATGTTCTGGATGTCAGCGACAGAAATGGGGTCAACTCCAGCGAAGGGCTCATCGAGTAACATGAATTTCGGGTTGGAGCAGAGCGCCCGGGCAATTTCGACTCGTCTTCGCTCTCCGCCAGAGAGTGCCATTCCTTTGGTGGCTGATAAATGGCCCAAATGGAATTCATCGAGCAGGCGTTCGCGCTCGCGTTGCCGATCATTGTTTGAGAGATCAGACCGCAATTCAAGGATCGCCATCAGGTTGTCTGAGACTGTCAATTTTCGAAAAACAGAGGCTTCTTGAGGGAGATAGCCGAGCCCTGCTTTGGCCCGACCATGCATCGGTGTTCGAGTGATGTCCTTCTCGCCAATTTTGATCTCACCTGCATCTTGCCTCACCAGGCCGACGATCATATAAAAACTGGTGGTTTTCCCAGCACCGTTTGGCCCTAGCAATCCAACAATTTCACCAGGGCTCACCGCCATCGACAGATCCGAGACGACTTCGCGCCCCTTATAGGATTTTTTCAAATGGCGAGCGACAAGTTGAGTCATTTTTTCTTCGGTTGCATGGTCATGTTCACACGACTTGAACGACTACCGGCGGCCGTGACTTCTCCCGACTTGAGGTCATAGGTGATTTCAGGTCCTGAAAACTCAGAGTCCTCAGAGGTAATCATGGCATCCCCGCTCAGGACCACTCGATCCGTGTCGTACGAATAATCGATCACCCGCGCGCGACCTTTGACAGGCTCTTGATCGGTTTTTCGTCTGAGATTTTCAAAACGCGCCGGTTGGCCCTTGGCAACAAAGGTCTCCACTTCACCATCTTCGTTTGTTTTGAGGTTCACCACATCACCCTCAAGTTTGAGCGTTCCTTGAGTGACAACGACGGCACCTGTGTATTCAGCTTGGCTTTGTTTTTCATTAATCACGGCACTGTCGGCGGTGATCTCAATCGGTTGATCACGGTCTTCAGGTAATGCAAAAACCGCAGGTGCGATTGCCAGCATCAATCCGAAGAAGTAGCGCTTCGCCATTGCGTCCTCACTTTTTCTCCAAGGGTGTATTCATTGGTATTGAGATCCATAACCAGCGCGTCGCCAACGCTTTCTGCAGATCCTTGCACCAGTCGAGTCGTCGTCTTCGAAGTCACCAGATCCGTGGTTTGATCCCAATTTAACGTCTGACCACTTAAATGCCACGGGTCCTTCCCGTTTTCGAGTCGATTGGCAATCACGTTCTGGGAGAGAAAGACTTGATTTCGATCGGCGGTCAGTTCTCCCCGCTCGCCTTCGATATACCAGGTCGCCGGTGGTCTCTCGAGCCACAGCTTCGGGTCTACCAATTCCGCGTTGGCGCGGTCTCCAAAATCCAACAAGCTGGTCGCGACGAGCGTCGTCTCCAGTTGCCCGGCCGCGTCAAATTGACGCTGATAGACCCCTTCCATAAAGGCATCTGGACGAAGGTCAGCAATTTCTTTTAAGGCGGGATCCAGTGTGCTTTTAGTGGTTGGTTCGGTGAGTCCGAACACCAAAGCAAGGGCTCCAAGCGCGATGAAGATCAGTCGGCTCCAACCATTCACACCTGATCCTCCTGATAGAGCGCTAACGGATCAAATCCTTGTGCGACCAACAAGAACTCGCAGAGTTCACGGACCGCACCCTGGCCACCAGCATGGTCAGTCACATAGGCTGCTGCGGCCTGCACTTGAGCCGGTGCGTTCGGCACGCTGGCGAAGAACCCGGTCACATCAAGTGTCGTTAAATCGGGGAAGTCATCGCCCATATAACCGAGATCATTTTTCTCAAGGGCGAGTTGTGCGGCTAAATGTTGAAGCGCCTGGCCTTTGTCTTCGCGGCCCTGGATCACAAAATCGACACCAAGCTCAGAAAATCGCCGGTCAACCATGGGTGATTGTCGACCAGTGATGATCGCGGTTTGGATACCCGCCTTCTGTAACAGTTTTAAACCAAGACCATCTAAAATGTTGAAGGCCTTCAGCGAATCGCCGTCGAGTCCGTAATAGAGAGTTCCGTCGGTGAAGATTCCATCAACATCAAATGCCATGAGTCGGACGGTTTGTGCGCTCATACGACACCCGCCTGCAGGAGGTCATGCATATTGAGTACACCCACCGGAAGCCCGTCATGCACAACCACCAGGGCGTTGATGCGCTTTTCTTGCATGACTCGAACAGCCATCGCAGCCAAAGAACCTCGTTCGATCGTCGCTCCCCTTGGAGTCATAATGTCTTGAATTCGACGATCTCTGAGATCGTGGCCGGCTTCGATTGCGCGACGCAAGTCTCCATCGGAAAAGACTCCAATGAGTTCATGATGTTGGTTTAAAACGGTTGTAAATCCGAGGCGTTTGGCGGTCATTTCGAGTAGTGCCTCGGGAAGCGATGCATCTTCAGACACCGCAGGGAGTGCATCGCCAGTATGCATAATGTCGTCAACTTTCAAGAGTAACTTACGGCCCAAGGCGCCACCGGGATGGCTAAACGCAAAATCCTCGTGTGAGAACCCTTTGGTTTCCAGTAGAGCGATCGCTAAGGCATCGCCCATCACGAGAGCGGCGGTTGTGCTGGATGTTGGTGCCAAGTTGAGGGGGCAGGCCTCTTCGGCGACTGAGACTAAAAGATGCGCATCGGCAGCTCGACCTAGGGTTGAATCTGCATCTCCCGTCATACTGATGAGTGGTGTGCCGAGACGCTGAATCAGTGGGAGTAACAAGACGATTTCTGAGGAGGTACCGCTGTTGGATAGGGCAAGCACCACATCTTTTGATGTCAGCATCCCTAAATCACCATGCGATGCCTCTGCTGGATGCATAAAAAACGCCGGTGTTCCGGTTGATGCGAGTGTTGCTGCGATCTTGCTTCCGATATGACCGGATTTCCCCATGCCGGTGACCACAATTCGGCCTTCGCAGTCGAGACACAATTGACAGGCGCGGTTGAAATCCTCGCTGAGTTGCTGATTCAGTTCCGCGATGGCTTTCGATTCAAGTTGGATAGTGCGTTTGGCTGACTCGATAAAACTCATTAATTCGGCACGATCGTTGCAGAGATGTGCCAAAGATAGCTTACGTACAGGAGAAGCAAAAGGATTCCGTACGAACGATTCAAGGTTCCGTGCGCACCAAAGCGGGCGATGAGTAACAAAAAGACCGTCAAACCGAGTGTCCATGGGAGATCGCGCGTGTAAACATCGGCTTCGATGGCGAACGGTGAAATGATCGCTGCAATGCCGATGACTCCGAGGAAATTGAAGAAATTAGAGCCAATCACTGTGCCAAGCGCCATGTCGGTTTTGTTTTTCAACGCTGAAGCCATTGAAGCTGCGAGTTCTGGAAGCGAGGTCCCGACGGCCACAATGGTCAGTCCAATGATGAGTTCAGAGACCCCGAAATGCCGGGCGACTTCGGTCGCTCCCCAAACCAAGGCTTTTGAACTTGCTAACAAGACCAAGAGTCCACCGATGGTCAGAATGACCGATAAGGACAATGAGAGGTCTGGAATGTCTGCTTCTTCCCCCGAGGCAGCCTCATCTTTCATGAGTTGGAGTAACACAATCGGTAAGCAAGCCACTAAGGCGATCCCCGCCCAGAGATCGAAGATGCCGCGATAAGCCAGCGCATAAACGCCGAGACAGACCAACAGTAGTAAAGGAAGTTCTCGCCTGACCAGAGGTCTCGGAATCAGTAACGGAAAGACACAGGCGGTCGCACCGAGCACCAGTGCAATGTTGGTGATGTTAGAACCAAGGGCGTTTCCGAGAGCCAGGCCTGGGCTTTCCTCATAGGCGGCGACTGCTGAGACCAAAAGTTCTGGTGCTGAAGTGCCGACAGAGACGATGGTTAATCCAATTAAAAAATGACTCATTCCTAGTCGTGAAGCGAGACTGGCTGCGCCTTCGACAAACTTGTCGGCACTGACAACAGTCAGTGCAATTCCAACGATAATGGCAGCAGTGGCCCAAAACATGAAAAGACTCCCAAACCTGAGGCGACATTAAACATGTTGCGGCTAAGCTCTGCTACACTCGCAATCAGATTAATTGAATGAAGTGAACCGAATCGATTGTGACTGCATCAGCCTTTGTTGAGATTGAAGACGTTGGTTTTCGTCGTGATCGGCGCGTGATCTACGACGGACTGAATGCGACTGTTCCCCGTGGGAAAATCACAGCCATTGTTGGTCCATCGGGTACCGGAAAGACAACCTTGCTGCGCTTGATTGGTGGGCAGCTCAAACCCGAATCTGGTGATGTGCGAGTTGATGGTGTGTCGGTGCAATCGCTCAAGCGAGCAGAGTTATTTCAGTTGCGCAAGCGCATGGGTATGTTGTTCCAATCAGGTGCGTTGTTTGCTGAACTCAGTGTGTTCGAGAATGTTGCGTTTCCACTGCGGGTGCACACCGATCTCGACGACGAATTAATTCGCTTGATTGTATTGATGAAACTTGAAGCCGTCGGTCTGCGCGGGGCTGTGGATTTGGTGCCCTCTGAGCTTTCCGGAGGGATGCAGCGGCGCGTGGCGCTTGCGCGGGCGATTGCGTTAGATCCCGAAATGATCATGTATGACGAGCCCTTTGCCGGACAGGATCCGATTGGTTTAGGTGTGTTGTTGTCTTTAGTGAAACAATTAAATCAGGCCCTTGGGTTGACCTCGCTGGTGGTCTCTCATGATCTCCAGGAAACCTTATCGATTGCTGATCACGTCATTATGATTGCAAATAACCGGGTTGCTTTTGAGGGGTCGCCGGCAGTCATGCAAAGCTCTAACGATCCCCTCGTTCAGCAATTCTTGCACGGAAGCCCAGACGGCCCCGTTCGCTTCCATTTCCCTGCGCCAGCGCTTGAGGATGCCTTGTCATGATTGATTGGATTGCCGGCGTCGGTCGATCAACCTTGTCACAGGTATCCGATCTTGGTCGTGCCAGCTTAATGTTGATGCAGGCGATTTTTGGTCGCTCCAATGTTGGTGTGTATGGGCGCCTGACCGTTGACCAAATCTATGCGGTCGGGGTGTTGTCACTCAGTATCATCATTGTCAGCGGCTTATTCATCGGGATGGTCTTGGGCCTGCAGGGATACACGATTCTGACTGATTACGGCAGTGAGCAGGCGCTGGGTCAAATGGTGGCGCTATCGCTAACACGGGAGCTCGGTCCTGTGGTGACTGCACTCTTATTTGCTGGTCGCGCAGGGTCTGCTTTGACCGCTGAGATTGGTTTAATGAAAGCCACTGAGCAGTTGGCAAGTCTGGAAATGATTGGCGTTGATCCCTTGCGCCGAGTGGTTGCGCCACGGTTTTGGGCAGGTGTGATTAGTTTGCCGATTTTGTCCTTGATTTTCGTGAGCGTCGGTTGTTTGGGTGGCGCCTTGGTTGGTGTGAGTTGGTTAGGTGTCGATTCCGGCTCTTTCTGGGCGAACATGCAGGCATCCGTTGATTTCTTTGATGATGTGTTCAATGGCATGATCAAATCGGTGGTCTTTGCGATTGTGGTGACTTGGATTGCGGTTTACCAAGGGTATGACTTGGTGCCAACATCGGAAGGGATTGCGAGGGCGACAACAAAAACAGTGGTGTACGCATCGCTGGCGGTGCTTGGTCTGGACTTTTTCCTGACCGCAGTGATGTTTGGGGAGATTTAAGTGTATTCGCGGCGTTTAGAATTGAGTGTGGGTGCGTTTGTATTGCTAGGTGCGCTCTGTCTTGCATTTTTGGCTTTGGAAGTCAGTGGTCTGGCGTCGACCGGTGACAATGGAACCTACCGATTAAGTGCTCGCTTCGATAACGTTGCAGGTCTGACGACACGAGCAAAAGTGAGTGCCGCCGGAGTCACGGTCGGACGCGTTGTCGGCATTCGTTACGACAAAGCAACTGCGGCCGCCATCGTTGATATGGAGATCAGTCAAGATTTTGCTGAGTTTTCAGAAGACACCTCAGCATCGATTTTGACGGCAGGTCTTCTGGGTGAAAAATACATCGGATTATCGACCGGGGGTGATCCGAATAATTTAGCTGACGGCGATATGATTTATGATACGCAGTCAGCGATCGTTCTTGAGGAACTGATTGGGAAGTTTTTGTTAAATATGAGTAGCGAAAAATGAAGGTCTGGTTAGCCACAGCCTTAGCGTGTCTGTTATCAATTGGTGCCTGGGCTCAAGAAGACCCTAAAGCTGCCGTTGAACCATTGAAGATCGCGCGCGATACGTTTTATCAGGATGTCTCTAAATTTCAGGCCGGACAGTTAACTGAAGAAGAATTGGTGATCCGGATTTCAGAGCAATTTGCGCCACTGATAAACGACCGGACTGTCGCCCTTCGCGTGATGGGTAAATTTGCTCGGCAAGCCACACAAGAAGAACGCGACCGTTTTACAGACCGCTTAGAATCCAGTTTGGTGGATGCTTACGCTCGCGGGTTGGCAGCCTATGGAGGTGAACAGCTGGTCTTACCCGAGGAAGGCGTCATCTTAAAGCCTGGACGCGCAGTCGTTGAGGCACGGCTTGAAAGCCCGGGTCGTGAAGCTTTGCCAATCCAATTTGCATTGGGTTTTGAAGAGGGTAAGGGCTGGATGGTTGAGAATGTTGTGATCGCAGGCATCAATCTTGGCCTCACCTTGAGAAATCAGTTTGCAGATCTGGTCCAATCGACGGGCAGTGTGACAGGAGCCATTGATTCTTGGTCGTTTGAATCAGTGAGCGCCAAGTAGTCGTGTTTTCGGTTGATTCTGAATCCTATTCCAAGCCTTGGGCGGAACTCAAAGCGCTCGGTCTTGATGCCATTCGCCAGGGTGAGTTGGTCATTGATGTTAGCGCATGGACGGAGGCGTCGAGCGCGCATTTAGCGGTCATGGTGTATTGGTGGCAGTCAGCCAAAACGATCGACAGGTCAGTCACGGTGACCGGAATGAACCCCACATTTAAAACGCTTGCCGAACTCGGCGGCGTGACTTGCATTGAAACAGGAGAACCTGATGCTGGCCACTGAAGTCAAAACCTTATTGGAAACCAAAGACACGGGATGGACGTTCTCGGTGCAAGGTGAGGGCCGCAACTTTCAGATCGAAGCGGTCAGTGATGACTTTGAGGCCATGAGTCGGGTGAAACGGCAGCAAGCCGTGTATCGATTGATTGCCGACGAAATCGCCGAAGGAACTCTGCATGCGATCACCATCACCGCGCTGACGCCTCGCGAAAAAGATCAGCGACAGGGATTGGGTATTTAAGTATGGATCGTTTTTTAATTCGCGGCGAACGTCGTTTGAGTGGCGATGTGAGAGTCAGTGGCGCAAAAAACGCAGCCTTACCGATTCTCGCCGCCGCGCTGATGGTGCCGGGAAAGGTGCGGTTTGAGAATTTGCCGCATTTGAACGACGTGACCACCATGCTTCAGTTGTTGGGGCGGATGGGTGTTGAGGTCCTGTTGGATGATACTGGTTCTGTTGAGTTGGATGCATCCACACTGAATTCCGTCGTTGCTCCTTATGATCTGGTCAGGACGATGCGAGCGAGTATCGTCGTGTTAGGTCCACTATTGGCTCGGGCACATGAAGCCGAAGTCTCGTTACCTGGCGGTTGCGCCATCGGTGCTCGCCCAGTCAATCTCCATGTCAAGGCACTGGAGCGTTTGGGCGTGGAATTTGAAGTGACTGATGGATACATCAAAGGGCGTGCTCCCGGTGGATTGATTGGCGGTAAGGTCTTGTTTGAAAAAATCACGGTGACCGGCACCGAAAACGTGCTGATGGCTGCGGTTCTAGCGAAGGGCGAAACGATCATCGAAAACGCCGCTCGTGAGCCTGAAGTGAGTGATCTTGCCGATTGTCTTGTGGCGCTGGGCGCGAAAATCGAAGGCATTGGGACAGATACGCTGCGTATTCAAGGTGTTGAAGCACTGCATGGTGGGACGCATCGCATTATTCCCGATCGCATCGAGGCAGGAACCTTTCTGGTCGCGACCGCTGCAACGGGAGGGTCTTGCACCTTAACCGATTGCGAACCCAAACATATGGATGCAACCCTCCTGAAACTTGAAGAGGCCGGGGCACAGATTGAGCGGACTGAGTCCACCATTACTTTAGATATGAAGGGTCAGCGTGCAAAAGCCGTTGATATCACCACAGTCGAATATCCTGGTTTTGCCACAGATATGCAGGCGCAATTTGTGGCGTTGAATGCAGTCGCTGATGGATCGGGTCGTGTGACCGAAACGATCTTTGAAAATCGCATGATGCACATCCCTGAAATGCAGCGCATGGGCGCGAAGATTGATTTGCATGGAGCGACCGCAAGCACGACTGGAGTGGACAAACTCAAGGGTGCGCCTGTGATGAGTACCGATTTGCGCGCATCAGCCTCGCTGGTGATCGCCGGGCTGGTCGCTGAGGGTGAAACGGTTGTGGATCGCGTCTATCACATTGATCGTGGTTACGAGCACATTGAAGAAAAGCTGCGTCGCCTGGGTGCAGATATCGAGCGAGTTCGTGTATGACTCAGCCATTGACGTTTGCGCTTGCCAAAGGGCGACTACTCGAAGAGACCCTCCCGTTACTTGCCGAGCTCGGTATTGAGCCTACCGAATCGCTCACCGGAAGTCGCAAGCTGATGTTCGACACCAATCGCCCTGACGTCAGGTTGTTGGTGCTTCGGGCCACGGATGTGCCACCGTATGTTGAACGTGGCGGCGCACATTTGGGGATCGCTGGTAAAGATACCTTGCTGGAGTATGGCTCTGACATGCTTTGTGAGCCGGTGGATCTTCAGCTCTCAAAGTGTCGGTTGATGACAGCCACCAAACGAGGTGTCGAGCTCCCGGCGACTGGTCGGATCCGTGTGGCAACCAAATACGTGAATGTCGCGCGTCAGTATTTCGCATCGCAAGGCCGCCAGATCGATCCAATCAAGCTGTATGGGGCGATGGAGTTGGCGCCGATTGTCGGGCTGGCCGATGTCATTGTCGATGTGGTGGATACGGGTAATACACTGAAGGCAAATGGCCTTGAAGCGCGCGATCTGATCGCACATTCCAGCGCACGACTAGTGGTGTCTAGGGTTGCAATGAAGACGCGTCATCAACATATAGCTCCAATCATTGAGCGACTGAATGAATGGACGAAGAGAGCGCATGCAACTTAAACCGGTTTCGTTAACCACTGCAGATTCCGATTTCGAGGATCGGCTCACTGAGCTGACCGCTTGGGAGTCGGTGAGTGATCTCAGCCGACAAACACGGGTAGCTGAGATTATTCAGGCGATCCGTCACGACGGTGATGACGCGCTGGTTCGATTGACCCGCGAACTCGATCATTACCCAGTGGCTCATGCGTCTGATTTGGTGTTGGATGCACAAGCGTTAGAGGCGGCCTTTAACGGGTTGTCAGACGAATTAAAGCGCGCGTTGACGACGGCCCGTGATCGCGTCTGGGCGTTTCACGAAGCCCAGAAAGAATCCAGTTGGCGACTGCCTGATCAGGGTGATGGAATCGTCTTGGGTCAGGAAGTCAGACCGATGAGTCGTGTCGGACTTTACGTTCCTGGTGGGAAAGCGACCTATCCGTCATCAGTGCTGATGAATGCGATACCTGCGAAGGTGGCCGGTGTTCCTCTGGTCCAAATGGTCGTTCCGGCGCCAGGCGGTGACATCAATCCTGTGGTCTTGGCCGCCGCTCATCTTGCGAAAGTCGATCGCGTGGTGACTATTGGTGGTGCGCAAGCGATTGCTGCACTCGCCTACGGAACCGAAAGTGTCTTGCCGGTCGATAAGATTGTGGGCCCAGGGAATGCTTGGGTTGCCACCGCGAAACGCCAGGTTTTTGGAAAAGTGGGTATCGATATGATTGCCGGCCCATCGGAAATCTTAGTCTATGTTGAGCCGCCAATGGACCCTGATTGGGTCGCTATGGATCTCTTTAGTCAGGCTGAACATGATGAGGATGCGCAACCGATCTTGGTGTACTGCGATCCGGCGTTTGCTGAACAGGTTCTTGATTCCATGACGCGTTTGCTCCCGACACTCGAGCGTGCCGACATTATCGAACAGTCCATTAATCGTCGGTGCTTGTTTATCGAAGCCAAAGATCGCGATGATGCGATTGATGTGATTAACCGGGTGGCGCCGGAGCACTTGGAATTATGTGTTGATGATCCAGAGGCGATGCTGCCTGAGATCCGTCATGCGGGTGCGATTTTTATGGGTCGTCATACCCCTGAAGCTTTGGGTGATTATTGCGCCGGTCCAAATCACGTCTTGCCGACATCCGGCACTGCGCGCTTTGCGTCGCCGCTTGGCGTCTATGATTTTATCAAGCGATCATCAGTGATCCATTGCAGTCCCGATGGTGCCAAGCAAATCGCTGGTGTGGCTTCGACGCTTGCGCACTCAGAAAGCCTAACCGCGCATGCACGCTCTGCCGAGTATCGTCGTGACGCGTGACGATTTGATTCAATCGCTGATCCCTGAACGCGTGCGTCAGGGCGGTGCTTATCAAGTCCCGGATGCGACGGGAATGATCAAGCTTGATGCGATGGAAAATCCCTATCAATGGCCTGAAAGCCTGCGTGCGGACTTGGCTGAACGGCTTGCACATACTGCATTTAATCGATATCCAGATCCGCAGGCGAATGGCGTCAGGGGCCCTCTTCGGGCATTTATGAAAATCCCTGATGAGCTCGAAATGTTGTTTGGCAACGGCTCTGACGAAATCATTGCCCTGCTGATTGCGAATTTGATTGGATCGGGACGAAGCGTCTGTGCTCCCGATCCCAGTTTTGTCATGTTTCAAGTGCTTGCGAATCAGTATTCGGTTCCCTTTCGAGCACTGCCTTTAGATGCTTCCTTGGATATTGATCTGGTGGGTTGGATGGACGGCTTGGTTGAAGCTGACCCAGCGCTGATTTTTATTCCTCAACCCAATAATCCGACCGGCAATTTGTTTTCGAAAGATCGACTGACAGAGATCGTGGAGTCGACTCAGGCTCTGGTTGTGATCGACGAAGCCTACACCGCGTTTACCGATGCAGATTATCTCGACTGGGCAGTGACTTACCCGAATGTTGTTGTCATGCGCACGCTGTCGAAAGTCGGGTTGGCCGGAAGTCGATTTGGGATGTTGATTGGCCATCCGGACTGGATTTCCGAATTTGAGAAAACACGGCTGCCGTACAACATCAACATCTTGTCGCAAACTGCGGTGCAGTACGCACTTGAACATGCATCGATTCTCAACGAGCAGAGTCAACGCATCCGAGAAGAACGATCGCGGTTAACGCTCGGATTGAGTGAGCGTGGATTCGAGGTCTGGCCATCGGAGGCCAATTTTGTTGTGATGGGGTGCAGGGAAAATCAGGCACGCCCCTTATTTGATGCGCTCAAGGAACATCGGATCTTGGTGAAATGCTTGGATGGATCGCATCCAAGACTGAAAGACACTCTGCGCGTCACCGTTGGTGCTCCAGAGGAAACCGATGCGTTATTGGCAGCGCTTGATCACTTGGCGGCCGAGTTCGGACGTTGACCAACACGGATCGTGCGTTCGATGGACTGACCATCTCTGAGAAGTTTGACTGGTAAGTCAGTGCCTGGCTCGATATCGGCGACTTGGTTCATGGCTGCCCGTCCGTCGGTAATTTTTTGGCCATTCATATGCGTCAAAATATCGCCGGGAAGAATGTCTGCGTTAGCCGCCGGCCCTCGTCGATACACACCGGAAATGAGGACGCCTGCATCTTTGCCGACACCAAATGAGCGCGCGAGATCCTCGGTGAGTGGCTGCGTCTCCACCCCAATCCAGCCACGAATGACCTGACCATGGTCGATCAGTTCTTGCATGATGTCGGTGGCGATGGATGCGGGAATGGCAAATCCAATCCCGTTGGAGCCGCCGCTCCGAGTGAAGATTGCAGTATTAATCCCAATCAATTCACCGCGGACGTTGATCAACGCTCCACCGGAATTCCCAGGGTTGATGGCGGCATCGGTTTGAATAAAGTTTTCATAGTTCGTCACACCAACTTGGTTTCGGCCGGTTGCACTCAAAATGCCCATCGTCACTGTTTGACCGACACCGAAGGGATTCCCGATCGCGAAAACTAAATCCCCCACGCGGCCAGGGGACGTGGTGAGGATTAATTTGGGTAGACTGTTGAGCTCGATCTTTAAAACAGCGATGTCTGTATCCGGATCGGTTCCAACAACAGACGCCTGTGATACGCGGCCATCTTTAAGCTCGATGACAATGTCATCAGCGCCAGCAATGACATGGTGGTTGGTTAAAATATAGCCATTTCCTGAGACGATCACGCCTGAGCCAAGACTTGATTCCATGCGCTTCCGTCGAGGCTCACTCGGAAGATTGAAAAAATTCCGAAAAAATGGATCTCTTGCCAGCGGATGCGCTCTGGTCTCGACGATGGTTGTTGTGTAGATGTTGACCACTGCAGGGGCTGCACGTTCGACAGCGCTGGCATAACTCACCGGTCCCTCTGCTGGGATCTGAGTTGAGACGGGTTGTGAATCAACAATATTTAACTCAACGCCTCCAGTGCGCCCGGTTAACTCAGGAAACTCGCGGATCACAAGAAGCGCAATCAAAATCCCCGTGATCACAGGCCAGAGAATTCGAGTAATTTGTTGTAGCATGAGTCGTCCTGAAAGAGAGGCTGTATGACTAGTTTACACGCACTGATCCAAACGCTCGACGATTGGATGAAACCTGAATTATTAAAAGATTATGCACCGAACGGATTGCAAGTGGAGGGACGTGACACGATTTCTCGATTGGCACTGGGTGTGACCGCGTCAGCTGATGTGATTCAGCAGGCAGTTGCTTGGGGTGCTGATGCACTGTTGGTGCATCATGGTTATTTTTGGCGGAATGAGCCACCTGTGTTAACTGGCATGAAAGGACAACGAGTCCGTGCGCTGATGAACCATCAGATGTCGTTAATCGCCTATCATTTGCCCTTGGACTGTCACGCAGAATTCGGCAACAACAAGGCCTTGCTCGATCAGTTGGGCTTGGTTGGAGGACAGCCGATTGCTGAGGAAAATGGGTTGCTCTGGTCGGTTCCTCTGCCAAACGCGATGACGATCGATCAGCTGGCGTTGCAGGTGCAATCAGCACTTGGCCGGGCGCCGATGGTGATTGAGTCCTCGCGGGGATCTGAGATCTTGAGTCGTTTGGTGGTCTGCACCGGAGGCGCTCAGGATTATTTAACGAAAGCGCTGTCTTACGGCGCGGATGTGTATTTGTCGGGTGAAATTTCAGAGCGAACCACCCACGAGGCCCGCGAACTTGGCGTTCATTATATTGCTGCAGGACATCATGCGACTGAGCGCTATGGAATCCAGGCGCTTGGCCAGAAATTGGCGTCAACGTTGGGTGTGGATGTGGCCTTTTTTGATGACCACAATCCCGCGTAATTACTGCAACTGCCCTCGCGATTCCGCGTAATCGCGAGGAGGTAACACCGCATCGGTCTCGGTGCTTTCGGTGTCTGTTGTGATCTCGGTTCTCGCCTCGCCGTTCATCTCCGCTGCAAGTTTTGCTTGCCGGTCGGCTAAGTCAATGAGTGCTTGTTGTGTTGAGGCTAAATGCTGCTCGATGTCATCCATCAGTGCTTGGTGCTTTGCTTCAGCGAGTGTTCTTTCGCGTTCGAGGTCTGGAGGCGAGACTGTGATCGTTTTGGGTTGGCGTAACAACCAACCGACGAGCCCACCGGCGAAGAAGACCATTAACATCGAACCTAAGGTCAGCGCATTTAATTCCACAGTTTCATCTCCATTTTTCTGTAGTGTACGGAGTTTGCGTTGTTTGGGCGAGTCGTTAGACTTCGCTTTCTGAAAGGAGACACATGAACGCGCCAGTTATCCAATTCGTTGATGGACCTGTGGGTCAAATCGAAACCGCCTCGCTGTTATGTGATCTTGCTCAACCGATGCCGGCACAGGCACTTTTGCTTTTGCATCCGCATCCGCTGCATGGTGGAACCATGGGAAATAAGGTCGTCACCACCATCGCTCGAGTGGCGCGCGATGGGGGGTTGCCTGCTGTGGCTTTTAATTTCAGAGGTGCAGGCCGAAGCGCTGGGGTTTGGGATCATGGCCAGGGGGAATTGCTGGATGCGTTGGCCGTGGCATCACGGATGATTGATCAGGGCGTGCAAACCTTGTGCTTGGCAGGCTTTTCATTTGGTGGATCAATCGCTGCGCATCTGATTCCACAATTGAAGACGGCGTATCCGACGGTCGAGCTTTTGGATTTGGTGCAAGTGGCACCTGCGGTTGAGAACTTTCCGATCGATGCTGGTTCGCTACACGATGTGCCGCGAGCGGTAATCTTTAACGCGGATGATGAAGTCGTGAGCCCTGAGGCGATTGCAACCTATGCGCACAGTGTCGGCGCGACCGTGTTTCGTTCGGAATCCGGAGGGCATTTTTTCCACGGGGAATTAACGCGGCTGAAGAGTACAGTCGCGTCGCATTATGAGTCGCGAGGCGTTTTATGAGTCGTACACCTGCCTCGCATATCTATGATGGCCTAGTTGAGGTCGGTGAGCTGAGCCCAGATAAGCGTCAGCGGATGGCCATTGAGCGACTTGATCAGTTGGCAGAACGATTAATCGAACGCCGTGGGTGGAGTGGCGGTCGCAAAGGCTTGTTTCGACGTCAATCATGGACGCGTCCAGAACAAGGGCTTTACCTCTGGGGCGGGGTTGGTCGCGGGAAAACCTTTTTGATGGATCTGTTTGTGGATTCGCTTCCGGATGGAGTCGCGGTTCGGCTGCATTTTCACCGGTTTATGAACCAAGTCCACGGACGATTGACCGCGATGCAAGGCACAGAGAATCCCCTGGAAGCGATCGCTGATGAGTTGGCGCGTCGAGCGAAGGTGTTGTGTTTTGATGAGTGTTTTGTCTCAGACATCACCGATGCCATGGTTTTGGGTACTTTATTTGATGCGCTTTTCCGTCGCGGCGTGTCGTTGGTGACAACCAGTAATATCGAGCCCGACAATCTGTACAAAGATGGATTGCAGCGTGATCGATTTCTGCCTGCGATTGCCTTGATCCAGACGCATTGTGAAGTTTTCCATTTGGATTCAGGAACTGATTATCGGTTGCGGACGTTAGAGCATGCGCAGCTATATTATTCCCCGTGTGACTCACGTGCGATCGATGCGATTTGGCAATCGGTTTTGGCGTTGGCGCCGGAGGCTCGGCAGAGCGAGGGTGCTTTTGTTGAGATTAACCGTCGTCAGGTGGCTGTTCGTTTTGTCGCAGAAGATGTGGTGTGGTTCGATTTCGATGTCATTTGCGGCCAAGGCCGAGCGGCACCGGACTATATTGAGATCGCAAAAATTTACCATACCGTGGTGATGACGGGCGTTCCTCAATTATCCAAGGCGGGAGACGATGCGACGCGTCGATTCTTACATTTGATTGATGAATTTTACGATCGGTCGGTGAATTTAATTCTGGGCGCTGATGCCAGGTTGGATGATCTGTATACGACGGGACGCTTAGCGTTTGAGATGGATCGCTGTCGCTCGCGGCTGCTTGAGATGCAGTCGGTCGAATATTTAGAGCGCCCGCATCGTCCTGATTGATAAAAGGGTGTTGCGAAAACCTGCGTCCATCTCTATAATCCGCGCCTCTTTGAATTTGAACGCCGCTGAAGGCAGAAGACAAACATGAAGACGATTAGCGCTAAAGCAGAAACCGTACAGCGTAGCTGGTATGTGATCGACGCCGAAGGACAGACTCTCGGCCGTCTTGCAACCGAAGTTGCTCGTCGCCTGCGCGGTAAGCACAAGACTGAATACACACCGCACGTCGACACAGGCGACTACATTGTCGTTGTCAACGCGGGCAAAGTGAAGGTGACTGGCCGGAAGGCATCCGACAAGATGTATTACCGTCACACAGGACATCCTGGTGGTTTGAAGGAAGCCAACTTCACGCAAATGATCGAACGTTCACCAGAGAAAGTGATTGAGCTCGCTGTCAAAGGCATGCTGCCACGCAATCCACTGGGACGTGCAATGTACCGGAAGCTGAAAGTCTATGCGGGGCAAGAACACCCACATGATGCACAGCAACCTGAAACTTTGACTCTGTCATAGGACACGATATGGCGACTACACAGAATTACGGAACAGGCCGCAGAAAGACATCGACAGCTCGCGTGTTTTTGCGTCCAGGCTCTGGTCAAATCACCATTAACGGTAAAGCGTTGGATGACTATTTTGGCCGCCAGACCTCTCGGATGGTTGTTCGTCAACCGCTTCAATTGGTTGAGATGGCTGAGAAGTTTGACATTGTGATCACCGTTGAAGGTGGTGGTGCATCAGGTCAAGCCGGTGCGATCCGTCATGGAATTACGCGCGCCTTGGTTGAGTATGACGAAAACCTGAAAGGCGATTTACGCCGCGCCGGGTACGTCACCCGTGATGCACGTGAAGTCGAACGGAAGAAGGTTGGTCTTCGCAAAGCGCGGAAGCGTCCACAGTTCTCCAAGCGTTAATTGGCTGGACGACTCGAAAAAACCCGCTCAAGCGGGTTTTTTTATGCCATAACGACATAAACTTTTAGATCAAAAGGCTATAAGGCGCTTGCCTGAATAGGTTGCACTCTCTAAAATACCGCCTGCAAATCAGCTCCGAAACAACGATCTCAAGGACACATGATGACCGATGTAGTCATACCGGAAGTGGCTCAGTCAGCTGACACTTCGCGTCGTAAATTTTTAGTTGGTGCTACAGCGGCACTGAGTGCAGTGGGCGCCGTTGGTGTCGCGACTCCTTTTGTTTCTTCCTGGAATCCAAGTGCGAAAGCAAAAGCGGCTGGGGCTCCGGTGAAGGTCGATATTTCAAAAATCCTTCCGGGTGAGCAAATTCGTGCGGAGTGGCGGGGCAAGCCTGTCTTTGTGTTGCGTCGCACGCCTGAGATGTTGGAAGCGATCAAGGCAACCAATGGTGTGGTGGCAGACCCCAACAGTGAGGAGCCACAACAACCAACTTATGCGACCAATGAGGCACGTTCAATTAACCCAGAAATTGCGGTGTTGGTTGGAATTTGCACGCACCTCGGATGCTCTCCGCAGTTTCGACCAGAAGTGGGTGCGGCGGATCTTGGCGATGATTGGCAGGGTGGTTACTTCTGCCCGTGTCATGGGTCGAAATTTGATTTGGCTGGCCGTGTTTACAAAGCCGTTCCTGCACCGACGAACCTGTTGGTGCCACCACACACTTATGAGAGCGACAACGTGCTGATCATTGGTGTTGATGAGGAGAATGCGTAATGGGTTTGCGTAAAACCGAAGCAACAGGGTTGGTCGGATGGGTTGACCAGCGATTGTCGATTATGGATGCGTGGAATAATCACCTCGCACAGTACTGGACACCCAAAAACTTTAACATTTGGTATTTCTTTGGGTCGCTCGCCTTATTGGTGTTGGTGAATCAGATCTTAACCGGCATCTGGTTGACCATGAGCTATGAGCCGAGCGCCGAAGGGGCATTTGCATCTGTTGAATACATCATGCGTGATGTGGAGATGGGATGGCTGATCCGATATATGCATTCCACCGGAGCTTCAGCATTCTTTGTGGTGGTCTACTTGCACATGCTGCGAGGCATCATGTACGGCTCTTATCAGAAGCCACGTGAGCTGATTTGGATCTTTGGGATGACAATTTATCTGCTGTTGATGGCTGAAGCCTTTATGGGCTATCTCCTTCCATGGGGACAGATGTCTTACTGGGGTGCGCAGGTGATTGTCTCTTTGTTCTCAGCGATTCCAGTCATCGGTGCTGATCTTGCGCAATGGGTTCGTGGTGATTACCTCATCAGTGGGATTACCCTGAATCGGTTCTTTGCACTTCACGTCATTGCGTTACCTTTAGTGATTGCCGGTCTGGTTGTGTTGCATATTTTGGCTTTGCATGAAGTCGGATCGAACAACCCAGACGGTATCGACATCAAAGACAATAAAGATGAAAACGGTAAGCCACTCGATGGCATTGCGTTCCATCCGTACTACACCGTGAAAGACATCGCCGGTGTTGCTGTATTCCTTTTTGTCTTCAGTATCGTGATTTTCTTCTTCCCAGAAATGGGTGGGTACTTCCTTGAGCACGCGAACTTTGAGCCTGCGAACCCTTTGAAGACCCCTGAACACATTGCCCCGGTCTGGTACTTCACGCCGTTTTACGCGATGTTACGTGCGATTACCTTCCCGATGTTTGGATTAGATGCCAAGTTCTGGGGTGTGGTCGTCATGGGAGCGGCCATTGCCATCTTGTTCGTCTTGCCTTGGCTTGATCGAAGCCCTGTGCGTTCGATCCGCTATAAAGGGAATTTGTCGAAAATTATGCTTGTATTATTCGCCATTGCCTTTGTGGTTTTGGGTGTGCTTGGTGCTTTACCGTCGACGCCTGTTCGGACGGCGCTGGCGCAAGCAGGCACAGCGATTTACTTCTTATTCTTCCTTGCCATGCCTTGGTACACCCGATGGGAGTCGACGAAACCTGTTCCAGAGAGGGTAACGAAATGAAAGTCGTCTTAGTCTTAGTCTTTTCATGGATGTCGGCCGCAGCAATGGCAGCTGGTGGTCCTTCGTACCCACTGGAGTCGATCCAACCCGATTATGATGACAAAGCGTCGTTGCAGCGGGGCTTGGCGACCTATAGTCATTACTGTATGGGGTGTCACTCGCTTGAGTATCAGCGTTATGAACGGACCGCGATGGATTTGGGAATTGATACTGACATCATGGTCCAATCCATTGTGCCTACAGATAAGAAAATTGGTGATCTTGGAAGTATCGCGATGCCATCTAAGGGCGCAGCTGAATGGTTTGGTGCTCCACCGCCCGATTTGACGTTAGTGGCGCGGAAGCGTTCACCGGATTGGGTTTACACTTACCTGAAGACCTTTTATGTGGATCCATCACGTCCTTTGGGTGTGAACAACAAAGTCTTCCCGAAAGTGGGGATGCCGCACGTCCTTGAGCCATTGCAAGGTGTACAGCGCACGGTCTGTAAAGAAGCGCCGATCCGCGTGAATGGCTCTGTGCAAACAGATCCGATTTCAGGGCAGCCGCTGACAGAGAATCAGTGTGGGATTTTGGAAGTGGTGGATGGTACTGGCCAGTTAACACCAGCTGAATACGACCAGTTGATCTATGATCTGGTAAACTTCCTCGAGTATGTCGGTGAGCCATCAAAAGCGAAGTCGCATGACTTAGGTATCTATGTCCTGCTATTCCTGATGATCTTCTTTGTGTTTGCGTACTTATTAAAGCGCGAATATTGGAAGGATGTGCACTAAGCACAACCGAGCCTGAAGTTCTAAGAACAGCCGGCTTTTGCCGGCTGTTTTGTCTGTTTTACGGAGATTGAAATACTTATGTCACTTGTGACGAAACGCTCAACTATGACCTTTTTCTCAGATCCTACGGATCATATGTCACACCGTGTCCGCATCGTGTTGGCCGAAAAAGGAGTGACAGTCGACATCGTTGATTGTGATCCTGACGATATTCCAGAAGAAGTGTCGGAAATTAACCCTTACAACAATCTCCCGACGTTACTTGATCGCGATTTGGTGTTGTATGAGCCCAATATCATGATGGAATATTTGGATGAGAGATTTCCTCATCCGCCACTGCTTCCTGTGTATCCAGTGGCGCGCGCCAATGCCCGGATGTTCTTGCATCGAATTGAGAATGAATGGACACCATTGATCCGAACCATCGAGACTGCCAAACGAAACAACAAGCGTTCGCCATCGGCGGCCAAAGAGTTGAAAGAGCAGTTGGTTGCTGTCGCACCGATTTTCGAAGAAATGCCCTACTTTATGAGTGAAGAATTTTCACTGGTCGATTGCACTGTCGCTCCGATCTTGTGGCGACTTCCACATTTGGGTGTTGAGTTGCCGCCAAAGCAGACGCGGGGTCTTCAGGACTATCAATATCGGATGTTCAATCGTGATGCATTCCAGGCAAGTTTGTCTGAAGCAGAACGAGAAATGCCCCGCAGTTAAATGGCGTTAGGATCTTCACGCCCCTACTTAATACGAGCCCTCTACGATTGGATCGTCGATGGTGGTGAGGATCCTTACGTTGTCGTCGATTGTTTTTATCCAGGCGTAGAGGTTCCTGAAACGCACATCAAAGACGGTCAGATTGTCTTGAATCTCGCCCCTCGTGCACTCAGCGGCTGGAATATGGCTGACTTTGGCGTCATGTTCCAAACGCGGTTTGGGGGGATTCCGACGGAAATTATTCTTCCTTACGGCGCGATCACGGCGATTTACGGGAAAGAGTCTGGATTGGGCATGGCTTTTGGGCAAGAGCCTGGTGGTGTTCCTGAGTTGCCTTCTGGCGAAACGCGGACACCCGCCGACGAGCCTGCGCCCGAAGACGCTCAGGAGAACGCAGAGCCGCCCAAGCGTGAGCGACCTGCTCTTCGAATCGTCAAATCTGACGACTAATCGATATATTCAAAGACTCTGACGATTCGCTTGACACCACGCACTGAACTCACGACGTTCTCGAGTGCGGCGGCTTCGGTTTTGGTGACAAACCCCATCACGTACACAATGCTGTTTTCAGTGGTGATCAGTGTGCGCTGGTACACATTGCGTCCAAGATCCTTGAGGACCAACGCTTTCACCTGCGTTGAGATGGTGAGATCGTTGATTTCTGAGATGACAGTCGCTTTGCCGGCGATCTCGAGTTGGTTGATGACGCGAGCGACACCGCGATGCTGCGTGGCGACCTTGCCGGCAGTTTCTCGCGCATCTTCAGAAGGCACTTGTCCAGCAATTAACACCACGCCGTTATAGACCTTGACGTTAATGTTGCTGACTTTCAGCTCAGGTGATGCTTTTTTGAGATTGACCGCAATCGTGACCTCTGCGGTTTCATCATCAATAAATTGCCCAGCGGTTCGACTCCCTCGATTGTCTGAAATCGGTTCAGATGTCGTGGAATCAATGACGGTCGCACATCCGCTAAGAAGGCCCATCAGGACAGTGATCAGGATCATAGAAAAACGCATGACGAACTCCTCTGGTTAGCCGAAAATCTGAACATCAATGAGCTCACTGAGACAGTGGATTAACATCAAATGCTGCTCTCGGACTGTTGTGGGGTGATCAGAGTCTACCCGAATCTCGGTATCTCCGTAATTCAGTAATGGGGAAATTTCTCCACCATCGCTGCCTGTGAGCGCAACAACGGGTAATTCCAGCTCGTGCGCGGCGACAACAGCCTGCACAAGACTCGATCGCGTCCCTGTCGCCGAGACGACCAGCAAACTATCACCAGATTTTCCGAGTGCCTTCACCTGCCGAGAGTATTTCTCAGAACGGGACTCGTCACTCAAAGAGCTGATGGTAATGGCATCGGCGTTCAAAGCGATGGCTGGAAGTCCGGGGCGGTCACGTTCGAAACGATGCATGAGATGAGCCGCAAAAATTTGTCCGATCGCAGCAGACGAACCGGTCCCAATCACCAGGATTTTCCCGTCGTTCAGAATGCAATTGGACAATTGCTCCGCAGCACTGACCAAGCGTGGCGCTAGCTCAAAACTTTTTTGTAGCGCATCGGTCGCCTTGGCGATTCGCATGGCAATGCGTTCTTCAAGAAACTCATTAGTCGGCATAGAAAAGATCCGATTGCAGCAGCGAGGGTAGCGGCTCCCAAAGATGGCGAGTGATGTCCTCGGTGCTTGAAATATGGATGGTGGACAGTTGACGGTGAATCATCGAATCAGCACCTAATGTGAGAAAGCCCGTTTCACCTTGAATTGAGGTCGATCCACCAAAGCCAAGTTGTACCGCCATATTCATTGCATCAATACCGACGCCAACGAGAGATCCGAACACGCCTTGTGCGAGTGGCCTGGATGTCAGGGCTTGCTTTGCTGGTGTGCCTAAATCCCAGGGAGTCACCATCACGCGTGTATTTTTTAGATCTTCAACGATGTCGGGCAAGTCATCTCGGTAGGCGCCGATGAGATAGACGGGTGTCTGGTCCAGATAATAGAAATCCAACAGTGGCCGAATACGTTGCGCTTTTTTCGGGTCGGTATGCACCACAACCGCAGACATGTCCTGCCGGATCCGTGGTGTATGCTCCAGTCGTAGCCCGAGCGTTTTTGATAACTCTCGCCGACGATTTTCACTATCTGTCACACCAAAGGCTTGAGTGATGGCTGTTTCGGGCTTTTTATCATCAAGGATAAATTGGCCAGCATGAGATCCACCGACAACTGTCAATTGTTGTCGAATGGCTTCAGCGGACCGAACTCCTAGTGGGGAGTCGGAATGAAAAACCACCACTCGGGCCTGATCCACCTCCCGAGCAATTTGGTTGATGGTCGATTCGGCATCATCTTCAACCGCCAGACTCAGGCTGTATGTCGGGGACTTCAGGGGTAAGGCGTTGGTTTGGATGCGATTTAACAGTAACACCGGCATGCGCGGTTGGGACTCAAGCAAGATGGCGATCTTATCTTTTTGTAAGGGTCCAATCACGAATTCCGTATCGGTCGACTGTCCCGTCGCAATCAATTGCTCAGGCGTTAAAGATTCCGAATCGATGACCGTCAGAGCCACCCCAACAGTGGTTTGTCGCTGTTGATATTCGAACAAAATACCGTCACGAATCGCTCGCCCGGCATTGGCCCAGTCACCTGATAGTGGAAGCAACACTGTCACCTTAAAATCATCAGGCAGAGCCGCTTCGGTCAAAAATTCATAATCTGTCAAGCGAGCCTTTAACAGAGGGTGCGCTCGGTATTTGCGTAACCACTGGGAAATTGCGTCCTCATCGGTGGTCGACGTTGTTTTGAGTTGTAGCGCGTGAGCGAGGCCCGCCAAAAGATCGGTTCCAATACTAAGATCAAGAAGAATCCGGTCGGGCAATTGTTCTAGTTCACCTAGAATGCGTCGAGTTTCTGCATTTAACTGGTCGGCTTCCAGATATCTCAATCGTTCTGCATCAAAGCGCAAAGCAGCGATGGTCATCCCGAGCTGGCGGTAGGCAGACGCTTTGATACGCAAGACGTCAGCTCGCTGGGTTTCAGACAGTGATCTCGGATCGATGGCATTCAGCGTGATGATGGCTGACTCAGGAAGATTTTGTGATAACTGAATCGCTGCAGATTCAATGGGATTTTCAGGGATCACCGGCACCGTTGCCATTTCCGGTGTTTCATCAATCGGCCGGACAATCATCGGCGTTTGTAAGGCGATGCCTTCAGTTGGTTCTGACCCTGACACAAATGGTGCGGCCGGATCGAGTTCGGTCGACCGCCCGCTCTCTGAAGAGGTTGGCGGCAGTTCGCGAAGAATGGGCGACAACTCAGTCCGAGCGATTTCTCGAGAGCGACGGTTCCAGTCGATTTGCTCAGGCAACTCCGGGTCGGTATTGATTGCACTGGTCGGAGTCTCCGTTGGGGCCTCAACCACAGTTTCAGCAGCCTGGGGCATCGTTTCTGCCCGAGGAATTTCGGTCACAGGTGGCTTGATTTGCTGCTGACAGCCGACAATTAACACCAGGCTCATTAAAGCGCTTGTTCTCATCATCGTTTTTCGTGCAGGCTTTGCGCGTAACAACAAATTGGTGCTCACAGTGTCACAAGATCAATCATCCAACACTCTACCATCTGCGCTTTACGTTGTCGCAATGCCGATTGGTCAGTGGACAGATCTTTCAACGCGCGCAATTGATGTCTTGGGGCGTGTTGACGTGATCTTAGCGGAAGATACTCGGGTCAGCGGTCAGATTCTGAAAGCTGTTGGCGTCTCGACTCGAATGGTTTCATTTAATGCGCACTCGGAAGTGGGAAAGTCGGGGAAAGTGCTTGAGTCGTTAGAGGCTGGGCAGTCGCTGGCGCTGATTTCTGATGCTGGAACCCCTGGAATCAGCGATCCAGGTCGTTTGTTGATTGAGCGTGTGGCGAGCGAGGGATATCGAGTGATCCCTGTGCCGGGTGCCTCTGCGTTGATTGCCGCGTTGTCTGTCAGTGGGTTCTCGGCTGCGCCATCGCATTTTTTTGGATTCCTCTCCACCAAGTCCAGTGCGCGAGACAAAGAGTTGGAGCAAGCACTCGGTCACGCTGGCACCTTGATCTTTTATGAAGCTCCGCACCGCATCGTTGACTTAGCAAGGCGACTCGATCAGCAAGCGAACGGTCGACAGGTTGTGTTTGCGCGCGAGCTGACAAAAACCCATGAACAATTGATTCGTGTCGTGGCGGGGGAGTGTGAGGCTTGGTTTGAGGCGAACCCGGATCGAATTCGCGGTGAATTTGTCGTCTTGGTGGGAGGTGTGAGCACTGAACGTGCGACGTCGAGCGTGGATGCAGACCACATCCTTCGCGTCCTCGCGCGTGAGTTACCGCCGTCAAAAGCAGCAGCATTAACCGCAGAACTCACAGGGGTTCCGAAGCGAGAGCTGTATCGTCAATTGACGAATGACCCCGAAGCGTAGACACTGCGCGCGAGTTAGCCAGGCAATCGCTGCTGTTTCACAGGAGAGGAAAGTCCGGGCTCCTCGAGGCAAGGTGCCAGGTAACCCCTGGGGGGCGTGAGCCTACGGAAAGTGCAGCAGAGAGCAGACCGCCGGCAATGTCGGTAAGGGTGAAAGGGTGCGGTAAGAGCGCACCGCGTCAGTGGTAACACGAGACGGCAAGGTAAACCCCACCTGGAGCAAGACCAAATAGGAATCCGTTCGGCGTGCCTCGCGTTGGATTCGGGTAGGTCGCTTGAGCATAACGGTGACGTTATGCCTAGATGAATGATTGTCCACGACAGAACCCGGCTTATCGGCTGACTCAATTTTTTCGATTTTTCCCCACTTTCGCCCACACCACTTTTTCTTGACACCCTGGTGGCTTTTTCAGGCGTTGATCAAATTAGTTTTATTCATTATTTCAATCAGTTAGTCGTTAGTTTGAAGAATCGATTTCAGAGTCGAAGGGATCTGGCTAGATTGTCATTTGACTGTCTCTCGGTGGGTAAATAGAGTTCCCGTGTGGGAGAAAGTGGTGAGTTGTGGGTGAAACGGTCGTTTTTCTCCAGGCTCAACCGAGGAGATGACAGTGTTTCGCGGGATTAACCCGATCAACTTAGATGCCAAAGGGCGTGTCGCATTACCGGCGAAATACCGGGATCGCGTGACCGACCGTTGTGATGGCCATATGGTCCTCACGGTGCATCCGTTCGACCGCTGTTTGCTTCTCTATCCGTTGACTGACTGGGAAGTCATCGAAGCCCAGGTCAATGCGCTCCCTAACTCAACGAGTCGCCAGGCTCGTCGCCTTCAGCACCTCATGGTGGGTTATGCCACTGAGCTTGATCTTGATGCAGCAAATCGTCTCCTCCTCCCTGCGATGCATCGCGATCATGCAGAACTGGATAAGCGTTTGATTCTTGTGGGTCAGGGGCAAAAGTTTGAGGTCTGGAATGAGGCGCGCTGGACATCGATGACCGAGGCCTATCTCAACGAGCCGGTTGACGCAGATGCCTCTGTTGAATTGACCAATTTGTCACTGTAGAGGGAGGGTACGATGAGTCACATACCAGTGCTACTTCCTGAAGCGCTGACAGCCCTCTGTATCCAGGGCGATGGGATCTATTTGGATTGTACTTTTGGTCGTGGCGGTCACTCCAAAGCGATGTTGGCAGAACTTGGTCAGTCTGGTCGCGTGATTGGGCTGGACCGTGACCCCTCGGCAGTCGTTGTTGGTGAGGAGTTGGGTGCTGCTGATCCTCGCTTCCAAATCGTGCACACCGCTTTCTCCGCGCTCGAATCTGCGTTGGATCAATTAGGCATCGGGCAGGTTCATGGGATTTTGATGGATTTGGGTGTGTCTTCTCCGCAGTTGGATGACGCTGAGCGTGGCTTTAGTTTTCAGGCTGACGGCCCGTTGGATATGCGGATGGATCCGACGCATGGTGAATCTGCGGCCGCTTGGATCGCACGTGCAGAAGCTGAAGAGATTGCTAACGTGTTATGGGTTTTTGGAGAAGAGCGGTTTTCTCGGCGGATTGCGCGAGCCATCGTCGACGCGCGCCTTTTGGAACCGATTGTGACCACCTCTCAACTGAGTCGCATCATTGCGAATGCACAGCCGAAAAGAGATCCAAATAAGCATCCTGCCACTCGGGCATTTCAGGCGATTCGTTTATTTATCAATGGTGAATTGTCTGAGGTTGAGCAGGGTCTGAGCGCCGCGATCAATCGTTTGGAAGTCGGCGGTCGTTTGGCGGTGATCTCCTTCCATTCACTGGAAGATCGATTAGTGAAACGGGCGTTACGTGATGCATCTCGACCACCTCAGGGTGATCCGAGGATGCCATTGCCTGAGACCGTTGCTCGACCAAAATTAAAGCTGATCGGTAAAGCCATCAAGGCAGGCTCGGATGAGCTGTCGAAAAATCCAAGAGCGCGAAGCGCCGTGCTTCGGATTGCTGAGCGAACGGAGGCAGCTTGATGCAGTGGTTTCATCGATCTGATCTGTGGCTCTCGATTCTTCTCGCTGGCGGAATTTTAGTCACGTCAATCACTGTGATTGAAACTGCGTACCAGACACGACAGCTGTATTCAGCACTCCAAGATCTGCGCGCTGAACGCGATCGGTTGACGATTGAATGGGGTCGGTTGATGCTCGAGCGCGGTGCAGTGTCTGCTGATATGCGGATTGACGCCATGGCGCGGTCGAGTCTGTCGTTGAGTGCACCTCCGATGGATGACGTCATGCTTCTGGAGCGGCCGCAATGAGCGCGCAGAAACGTCAGGCATCAAGCCGCTGGAGGCTTTGGTTCGTCGGATCAGTCCTAGGAATGCTAGTGATCACGGTCTGCGGTCGCTTGGTGTGGCTACATGTCTTCGAGACGCAGCATCTGAAAGATATTGGCGATGAGATCACGATTCGCTATCAAAAAATTCCTGCTTACCGCGGTATGATTACCGATCGTTTTGCGCAACCCTTGGCGATTTCGACACCCGTGGCAGCAATTGCTGTGCGTCCAAAAAAGCTATCTGATTCATCTTGGCCGGAAAAGCTCGCGCCACTGATGGATTCAAATGCTGATAAATTGAGAGACCGAGTCGCGCGCAGTCCGTCACCGTTTCTGTACCTGTCGCGCTATGTGACCCCTGAGCGTGCTAATCAAATCGAAGCGTTAAATTTGCAAGGCGTGGAAGTTGTTCGGCAATTTCGGCGGTTTTATCCAGCTGGAGAAGTTGCCGCTCACTTAGTCGGGTTCACCAACATTGAAGACGCAGGCCAAGAAGGCCTTGAACTATCCTATGATGATTGGTTGTCGGGCCAAGATGGATTGCGTCACGTCTTGCGAAATCGTCGAGCCAATGTGGTTCGATATGTCAGTGCTGGCCAAGAAGTGCAGCAAGGTCGGGACCTTCGCTTATCGATTGATTTAAGACTGCAATATCTGACCTATCGCGCGCTGAAAGAAGCAGTGGCTCGAGCTCGAGCCGCTGGTGGTAGCGCGGTCTTAGTCGATGCGTGGACAGGTGAGGTCTTGGCGCTTGCAGCGCAGCCGGCATTTAATCCCAATGACATGTCTTCTCGGACCCCTGAACGTGTGCGGAATCGCCCAGTCACCGACTTGATGGAACCGGGGTCACCCATCAAGCCGTTCACCATCGCCACAGCGATTGATCTCGGATTGGTTGAGCCGAATACCCTGATCGAGACCTCGCCCGGTCGGATGCGAGTTCAGGGGCATGTGATTAGCGATGTCAGTAACTATGGGGAAATTGATGTCTCTACAGTGATCGCAAAGTCATCGAATGTGGGCACCACGAAAATTGCGATGATGATGGAGCCGTCTGCGCTTCGTGATCGGTTGGCTCTTTTGGGTCTTGGTCAGCCGACAGCCACCGGATTCCCGGGCGAAGAAGAGGGCTTTTTGCCAAGCTATGCCACCTGGCGGGATCTTGATCGGGCTGCACTGTCGTATGGCTATAACCTCAACATTACGACCATTCAATTAGCTCAAGCATATAGCGTGTTTGCAAATCAGGGCGTGTTACAGCCACTGACCTTACTCGCCGAGGGTGTGACGCCGAAGCCAGTCCAGATTTTCTCTGAAAACACGGTTCGTCAGGTATTGCCGATGTTGCAAGCGGTGACGGAAGAGGGTGGCACTGCGCGTCGTGCGCAAATTCCGATGTATCACGTGGGCGGTAAAACCGGGACCACGATGAAATACGCAGACGGGTCTTATGCCAGTCGGCAGTATATATCCAGTTTTGTGGGCCTTGCTCCGATGGCGAATCCGCGGTTTGTCATGGCGATTTCGGTGGACGATCCGCGTTCACAACAATATTACGGTGGGCAGGTTGCGGCACCAGTATTTGCGGATGTCATGGATGATGTCATGCGAATCTATGACATCCCTCCAGACAAAATTGACAGTTCGATGCTGGCTGGGAGGGCGAATTGATGCGCTTGGACCAGCTGCTTTCGCAAATCGGATTGTATTTTGATCGTGCCTCGGGTGTCGATATTCGCGACCTGACACTCGATTCAAGGCAAGTCACCGAAGGCTCATTGTTTATCGCGATTCAGGGATCGGAGACACATGGCATGACCTTTGTCGATCAAGCGATTGCCAATGGTGCTGCTGCTATCCTTTATGACGCATGGGGTGGAGATGTTCCAAGGCACGTGCCTGCGCTACATGTCACTGGTCTTCAGGCGCAGATCGGGCCATTGGCGCATGCGTTTTACGGCCATCCATGCCAAGCGATGCGAGTGATTGGCGTCACAGGAACCAATGGCAAAACCACAACGGTTCATCTGATTGCGCAATTGGCTGACACATTGGGATTGAAAGCGGCTCGGATTGGGACGCTTGGCATCTCGATCGGGCCGGATAAGTTGGTAGATTCCGATCGCACCACGCCAGACGCGATCACCTTGGCGAAGATTTTTGCCGAATTACGGGATCGTGAAGTCGACTTAGTCGCCATGGAAGTCTCGTCCCATGCGTTGGATCAGCATCGTGTCGATGGAATTCCGTTTGATGTTGCTGTCATGACCAATCTATCCAGAGATCATCTGGATTATCACGAGGACATGGAATCCTACGGTCAGGCCAAGGCCAGATTGTTTGAAGATTTTGATCTTAAAGCGGCGGTCCTCAACGCAGATGATGCGTTTTGTCAGGGCTTGATGAAACGACTAGTCAGCTCACATCTTGTCACTTACGGAACATCATCTTCGGCTGATTTCAGTATCACGGCGGTTGAGGCGACCAGCGACGGATCATTGATCGATGTGTCAATTCACGGTGCGTTGCGTCAACTGAAGCTCCCATTGCTCGGTGACTTCAATGTTGAGAATGCCCTCGCGGCTGTGGCGGTAATGACCGCGATCGAGCCCGAGAAGGCTGAGCAAGTGTTGTCCGCGATGTCTCGCCTTCAGACGGCACCGGGACGCATGGAATGTTTTCAATCTCCGGGATCAGCGACTGTGGTTGTTGATTATGCGCACACACCAGATGCCCTGGAGCGGGCATTGGTCACTTGTCGCAAGCATTGCCAGGGTCAGCTTTGGTCAGTTTTCGGCTGCGGTGGCGATCGGGACACAGGAAAGCGCCCATTGATGGGTCGCATTGCTTCTGAGCTCTCTGACTGTGTTGTGCTCACTTCAGACAACCCTCGGTCAGAGCCGCCTCAAGCAATTCTCAACGAGATTCGCGCAGGCATGACGAAGCCACCAATGCGCGAGGAAATCGATCGCTCAATGGCGATTCGATTCGCCGTCGAAAACGCCTCGTCAAATGATTACATCTTGATTGCGGGCAAAGGGCATGAAAGTACACAAGTCATTGGTCAAACAATACGGCCGTTCTCTGACCGCGTGGAAGTCGCACGATTATTTGGGCTGATGGATCAGGAGGTGCAACATGCTTCCTAGATCTCTGGCGGACATGGCCGTTGATCTCAACGCCAAGGTCGTGGGCGATGCACTTATCTCAGGACTCGCCATTGATAGTCGTCAAGCGAAAGACGGTGATCTATTCGTGGCGTTAATCGCAGAACGTGATGGTCACACCTTTATCGATGATGCGGCTCGAAGTGGTGCATCTGCGGCGCTGGTGTCACATCCGACTTCCGTTCTTCCGTCGATCTGCGTCAGTGATACGCAAGTGGCGATGACCGCTTTGGCTCGTTCAATTCGCGCATCCTATGCAGGTACTGTGCTGGCGCTCACTGGAAGTCAGGGGAAAACAAGCACGCGGGGCTTTTTGGCATCGATTCTTCTGTCAATGGCGCGACGGATGAATCACAACGAGATCCTGGTCACCCAAGGAAATTTGAATAACCACTTAGGTGTTCCTTTAACCATCGCCAGGCTACGTCCGCATCATCCGTTCGCATTATTTGAACTCGGCGCATCGGCAGTTGGCGAAATTGCGGACTTGGCGTCGATTGCTCAGCCACACATTTCGGCTCTGTTGAATGCGCGCGCAGCTCATCTCGAGGGCTTTGGCTCGATCGCTGGAGTGATTCAAGGTAAGGGAGAAATCATTGATCACACCGATCCGGATGGCACGGTCATTCTCAACGCTGATGAGCCTGCGTTGGAACAGTGGAGTGCGCGCGCCGGTCACCGGCATGTGATGACCTTTGGTCGTCAGACAGCAGATGTCCGTTGGACGCCAATGTCGCAACAGGACGTTCGTCTCGACGTCCAGGATCTTGCGATGACTGTACGTCTGCCGACACTTGGCCAGCACTTCATGGAAAACGCAGCCGCAGCGGCGGCTATGGCATTGGCTGCTGGAGCCACCGACGAGGACATCCGCGGTGGTCTTGAGTCCGCAGTGATTGAGCCTGGGCGGATGACACCAATTCAACTAGAGCGTTGCTTACTGGTTGACGACACCTATAACGCAAGCCCTCAGGCTGTCCGAGCAGCGATCGATTGGCTCGCTCATCAGTCTGGCCATCGAATCTTGGTGATGGGTGGCTTGAGTGAACTCGGTGATGCCGCATCTTCAGAAATGAAAGCACTGGGCGCCTACGCCAAGTCTCAGGGGATTGATCAGCTCGTCGCGACCGGAACAGCTGCCCCGATTGCTGAAGGATTTGGGGTGGGAAGTTTTTATGCCGAGACGATCGAGGAGACGGTATCTCACCTCTCACAGATGGTCGCTCGCACCGATGCCATGTTGATTAAAGGATCTCGATCAGCACACATGAATCGTGTGGTTGATGCGCTTCAATGCCAACAGGGAGGGCAATAGCTGTGTTGCTATGGCTGGCGAATTATCTCAGTACTTTTGAACCCGGATTTTCCGTCTTCCAGTACTTAACACTTCGATCCATTCTGGGTGTACTGACTGCTTTGATTACCGCCTTGTTTGTGGGCCCATGGGTGATTCGATCGCTTGAAACGCGTCAAATCGGACAGTCAGTCCGCCGTGATGGGCCTGAATCCCATTTTTCCAAGCAGGGTACGCCGACCATGGGCGGGGTGCTTATTTTAGTCTGTATTACCGCATCGACTGTGTTGTGGGCGGATCTTCACAATGTCTACGTCTGGATCGCGCTCCTGGTGATGTTGGGCTTTGGCGTCATCGGCTGGATCGATGATTGGAAAAAAGTGGTGCTGAAAAACTCAAAAGGGTTGTCAGCCAAGGCCAAATATCTCGGACAGTCGATGGTCGGTTTGGTGGCCGCTTTGGTGTTGTATCAGATTGCAAAAACGCCGGCTGAAACGACACTGTTGGTGCCGTTCTTTAAAGATTTGCTGATTCCCCTTGGCTTTGGCTATGTGATCTTGACCTACTTCGTGATTGTTGGGACATCCAATGCTGTGAATCTCACCGATGGTCTCGATGGACTGGCAATCCTGCCCACCGTATTGGTTGCTGGAGCACTGGGTGCGTTTGCTTATCTCACCGGCAACGCCATTTTCTCTCAATATCTGTTCATTCCATATATCCCAGGCACCGGTGAATTGGTGGTGTTTTTAGGGGCCATGGTTGGAGCCGGCCTTGGCTTTTTGTGGTTCAACACCTATCCAGCGCAGGTTTTCATGGGTGATGTCGGTGCGCTATCGCTTGGTGCGGCACTGGGCGTTGTCGCGGTGATGGTGCGACAGGAATTGGTGCTCTTCATCATGGGCGGCATTTTCGTATTGGAAACCGTCTCTGTGATGCTGCAGGTTGCCAGTTTTCGATTGACCGGCAAACGTCTCTTCCGAATGGCTCCGATTCACCATCACTTTGAACTGAAGGGCTGGCCTGAGCCGCGTGTCATTGTCCGTTTTTGGATCATTTCAGTGATGTTGGTTTTGGTGGGTCTTGCGACCTTGAAGTTGAGGTAATTGATGTCTCTGATTGCAAGCAGCAAACGCCTGATTGTGGGTGCCGGTCCGACCGGACAAGCTGTTGCGCGTCATTTTCAAGATCTGGGGATTCAGTTTGAAGTGGCTGATACCCGTCAATCTGACTTGATTAAAACGGCCTTCGAGAACGCTTTTCCCGGGGTGGCCACCTATTTTGGTCCGCTGAAAGTCGACTATCTGGATCGGTTTGAAGAAATTGTCGTCAGTCCAGGGATTGCACCGACGACCGAAGGGTTAAACGCAACAACCTCACCGCTGATTAGTGATATTCAGGTCTTTCGACGCGCGTGGCCTGATCATCAGCGATTGGTCGCGATTACCGGATCCAATGCTAAATCCACGGTGACTTCGCTGGTCGCCGAGATCTTAAAAGCCGATGGCCAAGACGTGTTAGTTGGTGGAAATCTTGGTCCGCAGGCGCTTGATCTATTGCCGGATCGAACTGACAAATCGATTGCAGTACTTGAGCTATCGAGTTTTCAGTTAGAGCGCACTCGACAGTTGAAGGCGACGGTTGCGACCTGTCTGAATATGAGTCCAGATCATTTGGATTGGCATGGTTCAATGATCGCTTACCATCAGGCCAAACACCGGATCTTTGAAGGTGTGGGTGCGATCGTCGTCAATGGCGAAGATCCACTATCGCAACCCTTGGTGCCTGATCAAACTCCGACCATCAAATTCGCCCTCCAGCATCCAGATTTCCATCGGTTTGGGATCATGGTTGTTGAGGGTATGGACTGGATTTGTCTGGGTTCTGAGCCTTGGATGCCAGTCGCTGATCTGCCCATGGCGGGACGCCACATGATCCAAAATGCCATGGCCGCATTTGGACTCTGTCATCTGTTGGGTGTCGAGAAATCGATCATGATCGCGGCAGCCAAATCCTTTCAAGGATTGCCTCATCGGATGGTGGAACTCCCGCCTGTCCGCGGTATTCGCTGCATCAATGACTCCAAAGGGACCAACGTCGGCGCTTCTGAGACCGCGGTCCGGAGTGTGGTGACGGCAGGTCGTTTGGTATTACTTGCTGGCGGAGAAAGCAAGGGCGCAGATCTCACCCAATGGGCGCAAACGGTCAAACAACATTGTGATCAAGTGTATGTCTATGGACGCGATCGCGATCGTTTTCAGGTCGCTCTTGGCGATCAGGCGACTGTGGTGGATACCCTAGATGATGCGTTTGACCAAGCCTTGGGCGGGGCATCAGCTGGAGACGTGATTTTATTCAGTCCCGCCTGTGCCAGTTTCGATCAATTTGATAACTATCAAAAGCGCGGTGATCATTTTATCCAACTTGTGGAGGCGCATCGTGAAGTTTGAGATTCGCCGCACGGACTTTATCCCGCTCGGCTTGCCTGATATTCACTTTGTCTTAGCGGCCTGCGCGTTAGCTTGTCTTGGCTTTCTGCTGGTGGCATCAAGCTCGATTGAGGTGGCCTCCGATCGATTCGGCCAACCACTCAGCTTCGCTGTCAAACATGCGGTTTTCCTACTGATTGCCTCGATTGCAGGAGTTGTCGCTTATTTGATTCCAACGCGTTGGTGGTACAACTACGCCACCTATTTCCTGTTTGCATCGATTGTCTTACTCGGGATCATTCTGATTCCAGGGATCGGTTTAACGGTCAAAGGTGCGACACGCTGGCTGAGCCTTGGGTTTTTCAATCTTCAACCGTCTGAAATCGCGAAATTTACAATGATGCTGTTTTTGGCGTCCTATCTCGTTCGTCGATTGGAGGAAGTCCGGCAAAAGTTCAGTGGATTTGTCAAACCGATGGCTGTGGTTGGTTTGATCGCCGTGCTGCTGTTGATGGAGCCTGATTACGGCACCCTGTTGGTATTGAGTTGTGCGGTGATGGGTGTCTTGTTACTCGCTGGCGCCCCTTTCACGCAATACATCGTTTTTGGCTCAGCCTTGGTTTCCGGTCTTATTGTGCTTGCGGTCATTGAGCCATACCGATTCGAGCGAATTGAAACCATTTTTAACCCTTGGGCTGACCGTTATGGCGCAGGGTATCAAATCACCCAAGCGTTACTTGCTTTTGGCCGGGGGGGCTTGTTCGGGATGGGTCTTGGCAATTCCGTTCAAAAACTGTTTTACCTGCCGGAAGCCCACACCGATTTTGTGTTTGCCATTCTCGCCGAAGAGCTTGGCTTGATTGGCGCGCTATTCACAGTGTCGGTGATGACCTACATGGTCTGGCGAGGCTTGTTGATCGGGCGACGCGCTGAGCTCGGGGGACGGCCGTTTGCGGCTTACCTGACCTATGGTCTGGTACTTTTGATCGCTTTACAGATCCTTATCAATCTCGCCGTCAATATCGGACTTGCGCCAACCACAGGTTTAACCCTACCGCTTTTAAGTTATGGCGGCAGTTCTTTGGTCATGACCGCCGTCAGTCTTGGCGTCATTGCACGAATCAGCGCCGACAATCTCCCGGGAGGCCGATCATGAAACAGCCAATTTGCATTATGGCCGGCGGCACGGGTGGACATATTTTCCCTGGGCTTGCTGTTGCTGAAGAGTTGATTAAGCGAGGCGAAGTTGTGCACTGGATAGGTTCGAAACACGGGCTTGAAGGTCGACTCGTCCCTGAACAAGGCATTCCTCTGCATTATTTGGCTGTCCGTGGTCTTCGCGGTAAGCATGGCCTTCAGCGAATCACTGGACCGATTCGGTTAGGCATCTCGGTCATTCAAGCGCTGTTGTTGATGATGCGTTTAAAACCTTCTGTGTGTGTTGGCTTTGGTGGCTATCCTGCCGGACCCGGTGGCATCGCCGCTCGTTTCATGAAAATCCCTGTTGTGGTTCATGAGCAGAATGCGGTTGCCGGAATGACCAATCGTTATTTGGCAAAATTTGCGAAACGTGTGTTGACCGCATTCCCCGATGTCATTGAGGGTGCTGAATGCGTCGGAAATCCCATTCGTCCAGACATTGATTTGGTGGGCCGACATCGGATTGCCGAAGGTCATCAGCTTTCAGGAACCACCCGTGTGCTGGTCATCGGTGGCTCTCAAGGTGCGAGAGCATTTAATGAGCAGTTGCCTGAGAAACTCAAAGAGGTGGCCTCTCACTACGGGATTGAAGTGACTCACCAGACCGGTGTCTCAGGTCGCGATCAGGTTGAAGACCGTTATCAGGCGTTAGATCTCGACGCGACGGTTGTGGCCTTTGTCAGTCGCATGGCTGAGGCATATCGCGAGGCTGACATCGTTGTCTGTCGCGCCGGAGCATTGACAGTCTCGGAGCTGGCGAGTGCAGCCATGCCGTCGGTGTTGATTCCGTTCCCGGCGGCGGTGGATGATCATCAGACCAAGAATGGACAGCAGCTGCAAAATGTCGGAGCAGCGGTGATTGTTCAGGAAAAAGATTTGGATATCTTTGTCGCGAAACTATCCGACATTTTAAGAGCCCCAGAAAATCTCACGCAAATGGCTCGAGCTGCCCGATCTGTGGCTAGACCAGAAGCCACCATCACCGTTGCTGACCGTGTGCTGGAGGTTGCTCATGGTTAATCGGATGGGTCAAATCCAGCGCATGCACTTCGTCGGGATCGGTGGTGTTGGAATGAGTGGGATTGCAGAAGTCCTACTAAACCAGGGATATTCGATATCGGGCTCTGATTTAAGAGAGAGTCTCGCCACAGATCGACTGACGCGCCTTGGTGCAAGTATTTTCATTGGCCATCAAGCGTCCAATATTGAAGGGGCTGAGGTCGTCGTGGTCTCCAGTGCGATCGATCGCACGAATCCTGAGGTCTCCGCGGCCTTGGATGCCCGCATTCCTGTGATTCCAAGGGCGCAAATGCTTGCTGAGCTGATGCGCTTTAAGCACGGTATTGCGGTCTCAGGAACCCATGGGAAGACGACGACCACGTCGTTAGCGGCATCTGTGTTGGCTGAAGGGGGCCTTGATCCGACATACATCATTGGCGGTAAGCTGAACCAAGCCGATACCAACGCCAGTCTCGGTGCCAGTCAGTATATGGTTGCTGAGGCCGACGAAAGCGATGCGTCTTTCTTGGTTCTCAAACCGATGATTGCAATCGTCACAAATATCGATGCTGATCACATGTCGACTTACGGTGGTGACTTTGAACGGCTGAAGCAAACCTTTGTGCAGTTCCTTCAAAACCTGCCGTTCTACGGGCTGGTGATCGCGAATGCCGACGATCCCGTCGTCACTGAATTACTGCCAACGGTCGGTCGGAAATTTCTGACGTTTGGGATTGACTCTGAAGCGGATTATCGAGCGGTCAATCTGGTCACGGACGGTCTTCAAACCCACTTTGAGGTGATCTTCCCAAACAGTACAGATCTACGTGTCACGCTGTCGATGCCTGGTCGACATAACGTATTCAACGCGCTGGCAGTCATCGCTCTTGCCGATCATCTTGGGGTAGAACCCCGTGCGCTGACGAAGGCTTTGAGAGAATTCCAGGGCGTTGGTCGACGATTCCAACTGGCCGGTCACATTCAGAAACAAGGGGCCGAGATTCCTGTGATTGATGATTATGGCCATCACCCGAAGGAGCTTGAAGTGACCTTTGAGGCAGTCCGCGGTGCCTTTCCAGGGCGCCGTCTTGTGAGCGTCTTTCAGCCCCATCGGTATTCGCGAACCCAAGATTTATTTGACGATTTTGTGTCGGTTTTAAATCGGGCTGATGAATTGGTGCTGATGCCTGTTTATCCGGCGGGTGAAACGCCAATTGTTGGCGCTGAGTCTAAAGATTTGGCTGCGAGTATTCGACGGCTAGGCCATTGCCGACCCTATGTTGAGGGTGAATTTGATCAGGTGATTGAGCGGGTCAGTGCCCTTGTTGAGCCCAATGATGTGGTGCTGATTCAGGGTGCAGGCTCTATTGGTCGGTTGCCATCACAACTGGTTGCAACCCTTGGAGGTGCGCAATGAACTGGGCTGATGAGCGTGTTGCGTTATTGTTCGGTGGCTTGGGGTCTGAAGCAGACGTCTCGCGGGATGGTAAACAAAACGTTGCGCAAGCCATGCGTGAGATTGGCATCGAACCCATTGAGATCGATATCAAAGACGGCTTGCTGGAACCTTTGATGGCTGCTAACCCCACTCGAGTCTTTAACTTAGTACATGGACGTCCAGGTGAAGATGGCGTGCTGCAGGGGCTTTTATGCGCATTAGGCATCCCATTTACAGGCTCTGGGGTTGGCGCATCCGCGCTCGCTCTCGATAAGCCGCGTACCAAACAAGTCTGGGAGTCCTTGGGATTACCCACTGCACCGATGGTCGTGGTGAACGATCTCGAGCAAGCGGATATTTGTGTGAAGCGACTCGGGCCTGAATTATTTGTCAAACCTGCGCATGAAGGATCATCAGTTGGTGCGCATGCCGTTCATGGTGCTGATCAACTGAAGGTTGCGATTGAAGATGCCTTGAAACACGACACTCGAGTGTTGGTTGAGCCCTTACTCCCTGGACCTGAATTTACCGTTGGCGTCGTCCGCGGTCTGGCCTTGCCCGTCATTGGAATTCGACCCAGTTCTGAATTTTATGACTACAAAGCGAAGTACCAATCAAATGAGACTGAATATCACATTCCATCGGGCCTCAGCTCAGAACTTGAAGCAGAAGCTCAGCAATTGGCACTGGAAGCCTTCGAAGCACTTGGCTGCAGAACCTGGGGTCGAGTTGATTTTATGATGGATGAGACCGGCCATTTATTGTTGGTTGAATGCAATACGGTGCCTGGGATGGGTAGCCATTCTTTGGTACCCAAAGCGGCTCGTGCGTCTGGGATGGATCTTCCGATGTTAATTGAACAAATTCTCCTGGATGCGGAGGTGTCGCCATGACCATGAAACAAATCGCGAACCGCACACTGACTCATTGGAAAATTGTACTGCTCTTGGTTGGCTTAGGTGTCACCGGCTCAATCGCAGCGAGTGGACTGAGTCATCTGTTAAAAGATGTGCAAATTCGGCAAGTGCAATTACAGGGTGAACTCCGTTATCTTGACGCTGACCAGTTAATGCGTGATTTAAGTCTCCGATTTAATGGCAATTATCTGGACACAACGCTCGGTCAGGTGATTTCTGAGGTGGAATCTCATCCTTGGATTGCAGCGGCATCGGCTCGCCGTGTTTGGCCGGATACATTACTGGTGGAAATCACAGAGCAACGCCCGGTGGCCATCTATAACGACACTCAATATTTGGGGCTCTCTGGCGATTTATTTGAGCCCCCTGCGCCTGTGAGTGAGCCGTTACCTAAGCTCTATGGTGCATTGTCAGAAACCATGCAGGTCTACAGTCATTATGGCGTTTTTTCCGATCGCCTTGCTGACTTCTCTCAGGTTGTTTCCGTCTCAAGAGGTCATGACCTTGGCTGGCAGATTCAGCTTGAAAACGGGATTCGATTGCAATTGGGTCGGACCGATATTTTGGGACGGCTGGCGCGTGCGCGTGATGTGTTGACGCACCTCGACCTTGAACGCCTTGCGGCACTCGAGGAAGTTGATGCGCGCTATGACAATGGCGTTGCTCTCGCCTGGAGGGCGCAACCATGAGTCATCTGCTGGTCATCGATATTGGCTCAAGTCAGATTACAGCGGCTGTCGCTGAGCTGTCTGACAATCGCCGAATCGTTGTCCGCGGTCTTGGGCGAGCGCGGTCCGGAGGCTTGAAACAAGGTGTCGTGATTCAGATCGACTCGGTCGTCGAAGCGCTGGTGCGTGCGGTGGCCGAAGCGAACCAAATGGCAGGTACCAAACTCTCCGATCCGTTGGTCTCAATCGGTGGCTCACATTTGCTTGGACAGGACATTTCAGGAACCGTGATGTTGAACCATCGCGAAGTGACTGATGTGCTACTGACTCAGGCGATGGAACAAGTTCAGGCGCAAGCCCAAGTTCCTGAGCGGGAAATTCTCAGTGTGATTCCTCGCTCCTTTACGCTCGATAGTCAGCATGGAATTCGCTCACCGCAGGGCATGACAGGGAATCGGTTGGAGGCCCATGTTCATGTCATCACCGGTGCCACGCATGTCGTCAATAATCTGAAAAAATGTTTGCGCTTAGCCGGACTCGATGCGGCGGTTCTTGTCCCCTCGTCATTGGCAGTGAGCCAACTGGTCTTGCCGGATGAGCGAGAGCTCGGGGTTTGTGTCGCTGATATCGGCGTGGGAACCATCGACCTGATGGTGATCTCTGAGGGAGCGCCGGCATGGATGCAAGTCATGCCAATGGGAGGAGAGCTTCTGACGCATGATTTGGCAGTGGCCTTAAAGACCCCCCTGGGTGACGCAGAACACTTAAAAATTCAGTACGGCTATGCCCATACGAGCTTTGCTCCACCAACCGATACAGTGCAGGTCAAAAAGCTCGCTGATCGGCCAGCAGAGACGATCAGCCTGCAGCAACTCACTGCGTTTTTGCAGCCCCGCGTGGAGGAGATTGCCGAGATTTTAGGTGAACGGCTCAGGCAATCCGGTCGCTTTGAAGAAGCGTCGACTGGCATCGTCTTGTGCGGCGGAACGGCAGCGTTGCCGGGTATCGCCCAAGTATTCGAGAGTCTTTTGCAGTGCCCATGCCGGGTGCTGAAACAGGCCCATCAAGAAGGACTTGATGGGTTATTACAAGATCCAGCCAACGCGGTATTAGCTGGCCTTCTGGCGTATGGACGCGACCAGGAAGTTCGGCCGAAACCGAGATGGCTTGGTGCGCAGGGAAGCATGTTGAATCGGGTCCGACAGTGGATCCAGGGAAATTTTTAACTGAGAGGGTATAACAATGTTCGAGATCGTTGATCAAATCGAATCAAGCGCGGTCATTAAAGTGATCGGCGTGGGTGGAGGCGGCGGAAACGCAGTCAATCACATGTTGAAGCATGCCGTTGAGGGCGTTGAGTTTGTTGTTGCTAACACCGACGCTCAGGCGATGCGTGCGATTCCAGCAGATCGGACGCTGCAGTTAGGTGGTGACATCACCAAGGGCCTGGGTGCGGGTGCGAATCCTGATGTGGGTCGTAATGCAGCATTGGAAGATCGTGCAGCCATTGCTGAAGTGTTGACGGGGACTGATATGGTGTTCATTACCGCCGGTATGGGTGGTGGGACAGGAACAGGTGCAGCACCTGTGGTCGCTGAAATCGCGCGTGAAATGGGGATTCTTACTGTGGCCATCGTGACTCGGCCATTTGGGTTTGAAGGTCGTCGTCGGACTCATGTTGCCGATCAAGGGATTGCCGCTTTAGAAAAGCATGTGGACTCATGGATTGTTGTGCCAAATGAAAAACTGCTTCCAGTGCTTGGCAAAAATGCCTCTTTGATGGCCGCCTTCGCGGAAGCGAATAACGTCTTGCATGGCGCGGTTCGCGGGATTGCCGATTTGATTATTCGCCCAGGTATGATCAACGTCGATTTTGCTGACGTCCGCACGGTCATGAGTGAAATGGGGAAAGCGATGATGGGCACAGGCACGGCTTCTGGCGAAGAACGTGCAGCGAAAGCCGCGGAAATGGCCATTCGCTCTCCGCTGTTGGAGGATGTCGATTTATCTGGTGCGCGGGGCATTTTGGTCAATATTACGTCAGGCCCTGATTTTACCCTGGGTGAATTTGATCAGGTCGGTCATGTGGTTGAGCAGATCAGTGATGACAACGCCAATGTCGTGGTGGGAACTGTGATTGACCCAGAGATGAGCGATCAGATCTGTGTGACGGTCGTTGCAACCGGTCTTGGTGGCGGCCAGGCGCCAAAGACAGTCGTTGATAATGGTCCACTCGAGCGCGCGCCCAGAGAAGCTTATCATCCGACCAGTTCGGCAGCGCCTCAGGTGCTCAGAACCCAGGCGGTGGGCAACACGGCCTTAGCTCAGGAAGTGGTTGATGAGGCAAATTCTGGTCAGGAGATGGAGCGGATTCTGAACATCCCTGCATTCCTTCGTCGCCAGGCTGATTAATGGAGCAAACTCCACGCTTCGGCTCCGATTTGCAGGATGCAGCGGAGAAAAGCCTGTTAAACTAGCGGGCTTAACGGAGGAATGTTGAATTGATTGCACAGCGAACGCTGAAAAATGTCGTGCGAGCCACAGGAGTGGGATTGCACTCAGGTGATACGGTCTACCTGACATTGAGGCCTGCGCCTGAAAATCATGGCATTCAATTCAAACGCGTGGATTTGGATCCGCCTGTACTGATTCGGGCGAATGCAGACAGTGTCTCTCAGACAACCCTCTCAACCTGTTTGTCTTCGCCCGACGGTGTGCAAGTCTCGACCGTCGAGCATTTATTATCTGCCTTGTCCGGAATGGGAATTGATAACGCGCTAGTCGAGTGCAATGCCCCTGAACTTCCGATCATGGACGGCAGTGCATCACCTTTTGTGTTCTTAATTCAATCAGCGGGTGTGCGCGAGCAAACTGCACCGCGCGAATACATTCGAATCACGCATATTGTCGAAGTAGAGCATGAAGGGAAGGTGGCGCGTTTGGAGCCATTCAATGGGTTCCGCATTTCGTTTGCAATCGATTTTGATCATCCCGTGGTGGATCAGGGCGAGTGTAAAACCGTCGTCGATATTGATGAGGCATCCTTTGTCCGTGAGGTGAGCCGCGCGCGAACCTTTGGTTTTATGCGTGACCTCGATTATCTGAAAGCGAACAATTTAGCCCGTGGCGGTTCCATGGCCAATGCCATTGTGGTGGGCGAGGATCGCATCTTAAATGATGATGGACTGCGCCAAAACGACGAATTTGTGAAACATAAAGTCTTGGATGCACTGGGCGATCTGTATCTCGCTGGTCGTCCAATCATCGGCCACTATTCGGGTAATCGTAGCGGCCACGCACTGAATAATAAGTTGTTGAGACAACTATTTCTTGATCCCACCAACTATGAAGTCGTTACCTTCGATCGGGTGGAGGATTGCCCGATACCCGTGCAGCCAATTGCTGAAACTGACGTTTAAGCTCCTCATCGTTCAATGTCTCTGAGTATTGCTGAATCGTTTCAGCCGCTTTCGGGTTTGATCGGGTGGGTTGAACTGAGGAGGGTGGTGGCTCAGCTTTTCGTGGTCTGACACGGCATTGAATCCGGCGGATGCCACGAAACAATGGATCACTCTGTAATGCGTCAATCAGGCTATACTCCTCAAAGCGAAGTCGCGCTGCGAGCGCGGCCTGAGGAACATATAACGTGAGAAGCCCTGAATTGAGATCTCCGGTTGCGACCTCATGTTGAAGATCAGTCGGTAACAGCGATTGGATGATTTGGGCGCGTTGTGCCTGAATCGAGGCTTCCAGTTGTAATGTTTCGAGATGACTTCCTGATCGGTTGATCAAAGTTCTCAGGCTTTTTAGCTGTCCGGGGTCACGCAATTCGCTACAATGCCGTTTTTATCAATACAGACACCATAGGATACGCATGTTAGGGACATTTGTCCGGAAGATCTTCGGCTCCAAAAACGACCGGGAAGTCAAACGGATGCTGAAGGCAGTCGATGCCATCAATCGGCAAGAATCCAGTCTTGAATCATTAAGCGACGAGGCTCTAGCGGCCAAGCGCGATGAGTTCCGCGAGCGCATTGCCTCTGGTGAGACTCTGAATCAAGTGCTTCCCGATGCGTTTGCGGTCTGCCGCGAAGTCAGTAAACGGACGCTCGGATTGCGCCATTTCGATGTTCAGATGGTCGGCGGGATGACCCTCCATGAAGGTCGAATTTCTGAGATGCGAACCGGTGAAGGGAAAACATTGGTCGCCACTTTACCGGCCTATTTGAACGCGATCGAAGGCAAAGGCGTTCATGTGGTCACGGTGAACGAATATTTGGCCAGTCGTGATGCGAACTGGATGCGCCCCCTGTATGAAGGTCTGGGGTTAACTGTCGGGGTGATTGCCTCCGGACAGAGCCCGGAAGATAAACGCGCAGCCTATGCAGCTGATATCACCTACGGAACCAATAACGAGTTTGGCTTCGATTACTTAAGAGACAACATGGCATTCTCCCCCGAGGGTCGAGTGCAACGTGCCTTGTCATTCGCCATTGTGGATGAGGTGGACTCGATTCTGATCGATGAAGCACGGACACCCTTGATCATTTCAGGTCCGGCAGATGACCATTCTGAGCGCTATAAAGCGATTAACGGCATTATCCCGAAATTAACTGAAGCCAAGATGGCTGAAGACGGCGAATCCTTTGAGGTCGAGGGGCATTATCTTCTTGATGAAAAAAATCGTTCCGTCGAACTCACAGAGCTCGGCCATGAATTCATCGAAGCTGAATTGGCTGATATGGAGTTATTGGACGTTGGGGATAGCTTGTATAACCCAGCCAACCTTGCGCTTTTCCACCACGTGAACGCCGGGCTTCGCGCCTACACGCTATTCCAGCGGAATGTGCATTACATCATTCAAGATGGACAAATCGTCATTGTTGATGAGCATACCGGACGCACCATGCCTGGTCGTCGTTGGTCAGAAGGATTACATCAAGCGGTTGAGGCGAAAGAAGGCCTTGAGATCCAACCGGAAAGTCAGACTCTGGCATCGACTACCTTCCAGAACTACTTCCGATTGTACGATCGCCTGTCGGGTATGACTGGCACCGCCGATACCGAGGCTTACGAATTCCGACAAATTTACGGGTTGGATGTGGTGGTGATCCCAACCAATGTGCCTGTGAAGCGAATCGATCATAACGATTTGGTTTACATGACGATGGAAGAGAAATTCGAGGCGATTGTGGCTGATGTCATCGCCGAGCGTGATCGTGGTCGTCCAGTGTTGGTCGGTACAGCCTCAGTGGAGGCGTCTGAAGTCCTCTCTCAATTCCTCGAAAAGGAAGGGATTCAACATAACGTCTTAAACGCGAAACAGCATGAACGGGAAGCCCCCATCATTGCTGAAGCTGGCCGTCCTGGTGCAATCACCATCGCCACGAATATGGCAGGCCGAGGCACGGACATTATGCTCGGTGGTAACTGGCAAGCTGAAGTCGCTGAACTTGACGCACCGACAGACACACAAATCGAATCGATTAAAACGGATTGGCAAGCGCGTCATGATGCTGTGTTAGAAGCCGGTGGACTGCACATCATCGGTTCTGAGCGTCACGAATCTCGGCGCATTGATAACCAGTTGCGCGGACGATCTGGCCGTCAGGGCGATCCTGGTTCGTCGCGATTTTTCTTGTCACTGGAAGACGATTTGATGCGGATTTTCGCTTCACCTCGGATGCGCTCCATCATGCAGGGACTCGGTATGCAACGCGGTGAAGCCATTGAACACAAGATGGTCACCAACGCGATTGAGAAAGCGCAGAAAAAAGTCGAAGGCAGAAACTTCGACATGCGGAAGCAGCTGCTTGATTACGATGACGTCGCAAACGACCAGCGAACGCAGGTCTATGCACAGCGGAACGAACTGATGGATGCCGAGGATCTCTCTGATCTCGTGGATGCCGTTCGTCGTGATGTTTTCACATCGGTGGTGGCGAGTTATATCCCTCCGCAGAGCTTGATTGAGCAGTGGGATATTCCTGGATTGACCGAGGAATTCGCGGCCCAATTTGGTCTAGAGATGCCGATTCAAGCCTGGCTTGACGAGGACGAATCGCTGTACGAAGAGACGCTGTTAGAAAAGATCATTGCAGAAGCCACGCGCCGCCATGATGAAAAAGTCGGTGTCGTCGGTGAAGAGACGATGCGCCGCTTTGAGAAGCAGGTCTTATTGCAGGTGCTCGATCATCAATGGAAAGAACACTTGGCTGCGATGGATTATTTGCGCCAAGGGATTCATTTACGTGGCTATGCACAAAAGAATCCGAAGCAGGAATACAAGCGTGAAGCATTTGAGCTCTTTACCAGTATGCTTGATCAAATCAAACGGGAGTCTGTTCGTGTGTTGACCGCAGTGCAAGTGCCGTCAAAAGAAGAGATCGAAGCGCAGGAAGAAGCGCGCCGTCAGCAGGCTGTTGAGCAACTGGCGAAAGCACAAGCGACTCATGATGAGACCACCGCAGTCGCTGATTCTTCGGATCAGGAAATGTCAGACCGTCCGATGCCGGCTGTCAGCCACAAAGTCGGCCGTAACGAGCCCTGTCCTTGTGGAAGTGGCAAAAAATACAAGCAATGTCATGGCCGTATTGGTTAATGCACCAGCATTGGTGGTTTAGTGCGATGAGAACCTCATGAAATCATCAGTTGGCGGTTTACCAATCCAAGGTGTTCGGCTCGGCGCAGTCAAGGCCCCTGTGTATCGGAATAAAGACCGTGATGATTTGTTGCTGATGGCCTTCGATGAGGGATCTGTCGGTGCGGCTGTGACAACCACCAACCAGTTTTGTGCGGCTCCAGTGCATGTGCTCAGAGCCCATCTCGCTTCAACCCCTCACGTTCGTTTTTGGTTATTAAATGCCGGTAATGCCAACGCCGGAACCGGTGAGGCCGGAATGGAGGCGTGTGATCAGACAGTCGCCGAATTGGCTGCGAACGCAGGGGTCGCAAAGGACTCGATTTGGCCCTTTTCAACCGGGGTCATTGGTGAGCCACTGCCTGTTGAATCAATCTGTCATGCACTACCACGAGCTATCGATGCGCTGAACGGCTCTGTGGATCACTGGGAGCGTGCTTCGCGGGCAGTGATGACCACCGACACGCATCCGAAGTTGCGACACATTCAATGTGTCATTCAGGGGAAAACGGTGACCTTGACGGGAATGGCTAAAGGCTCGGGCATGATCCATCCTAATATGGCGACCATGTTCGGCCTGATCGCTTCGGATGTGGTGATGAGTGCTGACTGCCTACAATCGATATTGGCCGGGTCAGTGCGTCATAGTTTCAATTGCGTCACTGTGGACGGTGACACCTCAACCAATGATGCGTGCGCATTGGTTGCAACTCAAACAGCAGGCCACCGCCTGATTGATGATCCAAAAAGTCCTGATGCGCAACAGTTTGCCAGTGCATTGTCTGATCTGTGTGACGATCTTGCCGAAATGCTTGCTCGAGACGGCGAGGGCGCAACCAAGTTTGTTCGCGTGATCTGTGAAGAAGCAGTGAGTGACTCAGACGCCCATACGATCGCGAACACCGTCGCCTTATCGCCATTAGTGAAGACTGCTCTTGCGGCCTCTGATCCCAATTGGGGTCGGATTGTGGCTGCGGTCGGTCGTGCGCCGGTATCTGAGATTGCGATTGAACGGGTGAATGTCTGGATCAATGATGTTCAGATCGTTCAAAACGGGGGTCGTCACCCGCAATATACCGAGGAAGCAGGGCAAGCGGCCATGAATCCTCCAGAGATCGACATTCGGATTGCCATGGGTGCAGGTTCTGGATATTGCCGAGTCATGACATGCGACCTCACGAAGGAATACGTTCGGATCAATGCCGAGTATCGGACCTGAAATTCAAGTCGCCTGTGCGCTGATCTGGCGCAATGGGCAAATTGTGCTCTCCAAACGTCATGCCGCAGCACACCAAGGTGGCCTGTGGGAATTTCCTGGCGGCAAATTCGAAGCCAACGAAAACCCAATCCATTGTTTACAGAGAGAACTTGAAGAAGAGCTGGGAATCACAGTAGACACTGCCCGGTTTATGTTTCAGATCCCGTGGGATTATGGGGATCAAGCCATTCGGTTATGGGTGTATGAAATCGAAGCCTTTGTCGGTGAACCTCAAGGCCTCGAAGGTCAGCTGATCCAGTGGTTTCATCCAGATGCCTTAAAGAGTCTTGCGTTCCCCAAGGCCAATGAAGCCATTGTGAGAGCAGTTGGGTTACCTCGTGTGGGACGAATCTATGATCCTTCCCTCGTTCTGGAGCCTGCGGTCTGGGCGACTCAACCCAAGCATCAGAGCCTGTTGTATTTTCGCGGTCTGACACCCGGCCGTGAACTGGACATCGCCATTACAGCAGGCCTCGAGCGTGGACATCGCATCATTTTAACGATCGATCAGTTGAGCTGTTACCAGCCAGGGTGTGGTGTGCACTTGAGGAAGACCGATCACTTAACAGAGGCTCTCGCGCGCCTCAACGACCTGAACGACCCTTGGCCTGTGACATCAGGAGTTCGTGATGAGTCTGACATTGAACGGCAACGATCGTGGCCAAGTGATGCTGTCTTCGTCTCTCCTGTTCGAGAGACACCCAGTCATGTGGGCATGAATCCAATCGGCTGGGCCCGTTTTTCGGAACTGGCCGCGATGCTTGCTGTGCCGGCGTATGCCCTGGGGGGACTGTGCCCCGATGATCTGACTGAAGTCAACAACCACTTCGGTTACGGCGTCGCTGGGATCCGAGGATTTCAGTGAGCCTCTGATTCTGGATCGTGATAGTCCGGAGGGATAGGTTGCCCTGGAATTCGATGCCCCTCATCAGCCCACTCCCCGAGATCAATCAACCGACAGCGCTCGGAACAGAAGGGACGATGCGGATTGTCTGAGTGATAGCGCGCTTCTTTCTTACAGGTTGGGCAAGTCACGATATGGCCTTGTTCGTTAGTCATGCGTCAGTGTCTCGTGTAGTGCATTCACTTGATTGGTGAGTGATGTTAAGTCATTCGAGTTGTCGATCACATAGGTGGCATGTTCGAGGCGAGTGAGCCTTGGCAGTTGAGAATCGATGATTTGCTGAACGCGTGCTGTGGAATCATTGTCGCGTTGAGCGCCACGAGTCAGTTGGCAAGTTTCTGGAGCGTCGACCACGATGACTCCATCGAGAGTCTGATGTTGCTCGGTTTCAATGAGAAGCGGTGAACACAAAATGCGATAAGGGGAATTGGTGTCGCTGGCGATCCAGGCAGTGACGGCCGCTCGGACTAATGGGTGAACCACCGATTCAACCTGCTGTTTGAGGCTGGCTGACTGATACATATCCTGGCGTAAAAGACGCCGATTGAGGGTGCCATCCACGAAGTATTGTGAACCAATCGCCTGCTCGAGTGCATGAGCACCGGGTGATCCAGGATCAACTACTTGTCGTGCCAATTGATCGGTATCGCGAGTCTCAATCCCCAGTTGATCAAATAATTCAAGCACCGTCGATTTGCCACTGGCAATGCCGCCGGTCAGTCCGTACACAGGTGTTCTCAAGCCGTTCTCCTTTGTTAAAGGATGACTTTTAGATACCAACAACACAAGGCAGCAATTGCCAAATGTGGACCGAAGTGGATCATCGATCGGCGTCGCCATCGCGATTCGATCAGTCCGGTCAGTGATGCAGCCCAAATGATCAGAGCAATCTCGGTACCGGATAGGCACAAACTTAATGCCGCCAGAAGCGCAATATCACCTCCTCCCAAGAGTGTCAGACGCCTCCATCTCCAACTGAGCCAATTCATCAACATCAACGCCGAACTTCCGACGACTGCGGTCAACACTGCAATCACTGTATCCTCGGGAGAAGTGCTCGAGGTGTACAAGAGGGCTCCGATGGCAATGATCAATGCGATCCGGAACGGCAAGAGTCCGGTGGTGTGATCAACCACGGCGCCGACTAAGAGCGATGCCGTGAGCACCAAGGTAAAGACTGACCAGAGTGGATGTTGCTCGACACTGAGCGTGATGGTGGCCAGCACCAGCCAAGTAGCGATGAGAACGGTTTTTAATGACGTGGAGAGTTGTTTGGCGTAGGACGGTTGGCGCTTGAAATAACGGTATTCGATGATTGCAGACAGAACGATTGCTCGTGGCAGTTGCGTGATCGAGATTAACATGAGTCCGAGCATCAGCGGAATGAGAAGCCAGAGCATCAGAGTGCATCTCCCAGTGAAAAAATCGGTTGGTAGAGCGCCAACATGACACCTCCTGTAAGAAGACCGAGGACTGCCATCAGGGTGGGTTCGAGGAAGCTTGTCAGGATTGAGAGTCGGTTGTGAAGACGCACACCTAAGACTTCTCGACCAATTCTCAGGAATTCAGTTAATCGACCTGAGCGAACACCTAAAGACCAAAGTTGACGCATTAACGGAGACAGCAGGGATTGATTCAGTGCCAGATCGGATCGTTGACCTTGTCGAATACTGCGTGACGCCTCAATCAGTGCTCGCTGATAGGACGGCGATGGAATCACGTCTGCGCTTGCTCTGAGCGCATCTGGGAGAACCACTCCAGAGTTGACTAAGAGTTCTAGATTGCTGATCAGACGGTGCGAGAACAGTTCTTGGCGCAATGGTGAGATGACGGGCAGTCGATTCATGAGCCAGTCCCAGCCGATTTGTCCGGTCGGTGTCTTCAATCCCTGATAGAAGGCGGTCAGCAACAGCACAGCACCGACAAGGGTGAGCGCACCGTGGTGTTGGACAAGCTGGGACAAGGACATTAAGAATTGTGTCGCCTCGGGCAACTCTGACCCCATGCGTGAATACAGGGATTCAAACTTGGGGACGATACCAATGATCAGGCCAGTCAGAATGAGTAAAGCCAAACTTCCGATGATTAATGGATAACGAGCGGCTTCCCAGGCCTTTGCTCGCATCGTTTGGATGGCTTTGGTGTTTTCGGAAGCAAGCCATAACATCTCACCCAAATGACCGGTTTGCTCTGCACTTTTGATTCCCTGTAGGACCGAATCTGAGATCGGTAAGGAGGAGTTTTGAATCGCTTGGAACAGGGTGAGACCTCGCCCCAGCGATACCAAGACAGCTTGAAAACCGATTTTGTCACCGGCTTGCTCAGCCCCTTCAGCCAAGAGCTGAATCGATTCAGTGACGGTGAGTCCGGATTGGATCAGTGGTGCCCAGAGACTGAGAATCTCGGTCTCGGATGAGGTGTTGGGTTGAGCGAGGGTTTGCCAATGTCGGGAGATAGCCGAGAACACGCAGGATTTCCTTTTCTTGAGTTTGTTGTTGCACGAGGTGATGAGTCACGGATTCTTGATAGTCAAATAACGGATCGGTGATTGGGTCGCCTGGCCGCCAAAATTCAAAGAGTCCAGCACGGCCTCGATAGCCCTGATGGCATTCGCTGCAGCCTTGGCCTTTGCAAATCGAGCAAAGTGTTCGGATCAAGCGTTGCGCGATCACCAATTGCAAACAGGCGTTGAGTAGATGTTCGTCAATGCCAAAATGCGCCAGTCGATAAGGGGCATCCTGTGCGCGTTTGGTGTGTAGTGTGGCCAACACCAAATGTCCTGTTTCGGCCGCTTGCATGGCGATCGCTGCAGTTTCTTGGTCACGGATCTCACCGATCATTAACACATCAGGGTCTTGGCGAAGAAGTGCACGCAGACTTCTTGGGAAATCCAGCTTGCGTGCGCGATTGAGTTGAACTTGGTGGACGCCCGGGAGTTCAAATTCGATCGGATCTTCAACCGAAGCCACATGTCGATCCTCACGAGCGAGATCGAGAAGCATCCGGGCAAGGGTGACGGATTTACCCGAACCTGTGGGTCCGGTGATCAGAATCAGCCCCTGGGTGGACTGCAACAGTTGGTGGATGGTGTTGGCTTGACGATCGGTCAGTCCAAGGCCTGAGATGGGAGGGATGCTTGATGCATGACCCACCAGACGCAGGACCGCTTTTTCACCATGCAGCGAGGGGAGGATCGATACTCGGAAGCGCCTGCGTTCCTGATGGCTGTCAACCACCACTAGAGAGCCGTCTTGGGCACTGTGGGACTCGGTGAGATCAAGATTTGCCATGACCTTAATTCGAGCGATGAGGCGACGTTCTAACTGCTGAGGCGCATCGGGTTGTTTGACGAGAAAACCATCAATTCGTAAAAAGATGTCATAGCCATGGTCGGTCGGTGTGACATGGATATCGGATGCACCTTGTTGAATGGCATCAATCAGAACATGCCGTGAATATCGAACCAGTGGTGCTTGCATCAATTCCTGTTCGTCGTGACCGGAATCCTCAAATTCCAACGGATCCATGTCATCACCTCGAATCGTGTAGCGATCAATATGTTCTTGATCGGACATTGCCAGCAGTTGATGTGGCATCAGTCGGTCGAGTCCGCGCGACTGGGATGTCAGGGGTAGCTTTAGGTTGTCGGTGAGGTGAACCAAAGGACCGGATTCGGTCGCCTCAATGCGTTCTGGATGCACCAGAGAGAGATCGATCCAGGGAAGGCCTCGAGGTACAGCAATATCCAAAGTGTCTTGTTCATCCATGCCGGGACTCTAGTCCCAAAAACCCGGGTGGGCAGGTGATTGGACCGAAGGCGTAAGGCAGCAAATCAAGGATTCGGTTTCGAACTAGATTCCGGTGGTCGTGAACAAACAGAGGAGACACACGATGACTAGAATCCAACGTGGATTTACATTAATTGAGTTAATGATTGTGGTGGCGATTGTTGGCATTTTGGCAGTGGTGGCGATTCCTGCATATCAGGATTATGCGACCCGCGCTAAGGTGTCTGAGGCAATCTCAATGGCGTCACAGGTGAAGGCATCTGTCAGTGAGGCTTACATTTCTAATGGCTCATTACCAGCCACGAATGCTGAGGCTGGATTGCCAGCGAAAACCTCTATCACTTCAACTTACGTGGAGAGTGCAGAGGTTAGTAGCGGTGTGATTACAATTGAGCTTCAGGGTACCCAAGTGGCGTCATTGGATGCAGGCTCCTTGATTTTCGAGCCATCAACGTCGAATCAGAACTTAACGTGGTCTTGTAAAGCTTCATCGTCCGCTCTCAATCAATATGTTCC
>QXYM01000027.1:32727-35054 GCA_009886945.1 Litorivicinus sp. | reverse complement strand
GGTAAGCCTTCATTTGATGGCGAGAACCGTGGTGCCAGTGGTGAGCGTCTGTTGAAGAACGAAGCAGTCCCAGCTCCAGCCGGTCAGGCTATTGAAAACGAAGTTTACTTTGACCGTGACATTATCGTACTGGCTAATCCAGAGATTGCATCTCTGCCAAACTGGGTCATCGCGTTGATCGCGGCCGGTGGTCTGGCAGCTGCGCTGTCAACTGCGGCTGGTCTGTTGTTGGTGATTTCATCATCGATCTCGCACGATCTGTTGGGTCGCGTGATGTTCAAAGATGCCGAAACTGACAAGTCAAAATTGAGTGACAGTCAGGAACTCATGGCTGCTCGTGTTGCTGCTGCGGTTGCGATCGGTGTTGCCGGTTACTTGGGTATCAACCCACCAGCCTTCGTGGCACAGGTCGTTGCATTCGCATTCGGTCTGGCGGCAGCGTCATTCTTCCCTGTCATCATCAACGGTGTCTTTGACAAGCGGATGAACAAGGAAGGTGCAATTGCTGGTATGGCTGTCGGTCTGGCCTTTACATTCATTTACATCGTGTTGAACGTGTTTGTGGATAAGACAGGGACGTACACCATGTTCGGCATTAAGGCGACTGGTATTGGTACGGTTGGTATGCTTCTGCACTTCGTTGTGGCGTACTTCGTATCGCGTGCGACAGCAGCTCCACCTCAGGACATTCAGGATATGGTTGAAAATATCCGGATTCCACGTGGTGCGGCTCCATCGACGCATGCACACTAATGGTTGAGTGACTTCGGTCAAATCAACTGGAAGAGGGCGCCTTAGGGCGCCCTTTTTTCTGTCAGGATGGGAGCTCTGGTAAAGGATAAGACCATGGTGAATGACGTATTAAATTCCGATATACCGCCCTTTGACTTGTTGAGTGAAGATCAGCTTGCCGTTTTAACGCAGAGTCTCTCAATTGTGTATTTTGAGGCCGGTGAAGACATTATCCCGGCTGGAGGAAGTCCAGAAGGCATCTACATCATCATCAAAGGACAGGTTGAGGAATACGACGAATCCATCGAAGGTGATCGAAATGCACAGCGCGTCGCTCAATACTCCGAAGGCGACTTATTTGGATCCTTGGCGGTTCTGAAGGGGCGAGCGAAAGACAAGTATCAGGCATTCGAAGAATGTATTTGTCACATGGTTCCCGCCAAAACCTTTTTGGATCTGGTCCATGATAATCCTGAGTTCAGGCACTTCTTCCATAAAGGCTTAGCGACCATGGAGAAGCAGCGCAGTCGAATGAGTGTGCCGCAGGGTGGCGATGATTTCAGTTTGGTCCGTATTCGCGATTCGGTGCTCCGAAAACCTGTCATTGTTTCTCCGGAAACGACGATTGCCGAGGCAGTCGCCCGAATGCGAGTCGACCACATCGATAGCATCCTAGTTGACTGTGATACCTGTACCTCGAAGTACGGTCTGGTGACCGGTACAGACTTGCTGGATGCCTTGGCATTGGGGGCGAAAACTCCTGATTGCCCAGTTGCCGAGGTTGCGACTCGGGATCTCATTACCTGTCAGGCCAATGATTTTTTATTTAATGCGTTGATCGTCATGACGCGGAAACATATCAAGCGGGTCGTGATTACGGATCAAGGGCAGGTTGTGGGTGTCAGCGAGCTGACCGATATCTTGAGTTATCTCACAGGCCAAACTCACTTGATGGGTGTGCAGATTGAAAAGGCCAAAACCGTTGAGGATCTCAAGCATGCCTCAAAGGCATTAAATGCATTGATCCGAGCGCTGAATGCGAAGGGCGTGAAGATTCGCTTTATGATGGAATTGCTTGCGGCGTTGAACGGACGTTTGGTTGCTAAGTTATTTGAAACCACGATGCCCAAACACGTCCTCGACAATACCGCACTGACCGTCCTCGGCTCTGAAGGTCGTTGGGAGCAAATCGTCAAGACTGACCAAGATAATGCGCTCATCATTGCGAACGGATTCGATTGGGACGATCACGAGCGTACAAAGCTGTTGGATCAGTTCACCGCGGACTTGATCTCGATCGGTTTCCCCCGGTGTCCCGGAAACATCATGGTGAGTAATCCAGACTGGTCTCTCACAGTCTCTGGTTGGAAGCAGGTGATGAAATCTTGGACACAGGATATGTCTGAAGAAACGCAAATGAAGATGGCGATTTCATTAGATGGTCATTTTGTCGCTGGAAACAAAAAGTTGTTCGAAGAGATGTCATTGTGGGCCCATGAGAATCTCCGCGGTAACGATATTTTTCTCGCCCATTTTGCGCAGCCCGTGATGAATTTCGGAGTTCCGTTGACGCTCTTTGGGAACGTCAAAACAGA
>QXYM01000027.1:0-32717 GCA_009886945.1 Litorivicinus sp. | reverse complement strand
AACAGATGCTCAGGGACTGGATATCAAAAAGGGTGGTATTTTTCCATTGGTGCACGGAGTTAGGGCGCTGGCGCTCAAATATCGTTGTCGTCAGACCAACACCTACCGGCGGATCGAGGAGCTTGTGCAGAAAGGGGCAATTCATGAACATCTCGGGCGTAACTTAGAGAGCGCTTTGTCGTTGTTTATGCAATTACGCTTACAGACCCAGTTGGAGCAACTGGATGAATCCGGGACCGACGATGGGTCTCAAGTCACTCATAATCGGATCCTGGTGAAGTCATTGAACCGGCTGGACCGAGATTTGTTGCGTGAGGCGTTGCATGTCATCAAAGAGTTTAAGGATTGGCTTGCACTTGAATTGCATATCCGGGGATAAACCATGTTGACTCGAACGTTGATCCGTCTTGCGGATCGCTTCAGGAATCGCCACTCGGATTTTCAGCCACTATTTCAGCCATATACTGGATCCGAGGTTGTCTCACTCGACTGTGAAATGACTGGCCTTGATACCAAGAATGACCATATCGTTTCGATCGGTGCGGTCAAAATTGATGGCAATCAAGTCAAAACCGGCGAATCATTCGAGGCGATGATTGATCATCGGCAATGGCTGTCGGAAGAGTCGATTCGGATTCACCGCATTCGGAAAGTGGATTTGGATGATGCGGTTTCCATCGAGACTGCAGTGATGGCGATGATTGAATTTATCGGGAATCGGCCCATCCTCGGTTACAATCTACGCTTTGACTTAAAGTTTCTAGACCGGTATACCAAACCGCTGCTGGGGTTTTCATTGCCCAACCAGATGATTGAATTGTCCGATCTGTATCGAAAATCGGTCGTGAGTAAACGTCCAGATGTTGTTCCGCATTTGGGTTTCGAAGAGATCTTGGATGATCTTGACGTTCCGATTTTTGGTCGGCATACGGCCTTGGGAGATGCGACAACAGTGGCGATGGCCTATATCAAATTAAAGCGAAGCCGATGACAAGAGCTCACGATCAACAGGCGTTTTCGCGCGCGAAACGTCAGCAACGCATACGGCGACTAACCGGTCAGGCGATTGGTGATTATCGCATGATCGAAGAGGGCGATAAGGTCATGGTGTGTTTGTCGGGCGGTAAGGACAGTTATGCGCTGCTGGACATGTTGATCTCCCTGCGGAAGTCAGCACCCGTATCCTTTGAACTGATTGCAGTGAATCTCGATCAAAAGCAACCCGGTTTTCCAGAGCACGTCTTGCCCGACTACATGGCGACTCAAGATGTGCCCTTTTATGTCATTGAGCGTGACACCTATTCCACAGTCAAGCGGGTTGTGCCGGAAGGCAAGACCACCTGCGCGCTCTGTTCGAGGCTTCGTCGTGGCACTCTCTATGGATTTGCGGAAGCCCATGGGGTGACGAAAATTGCCTTGGGCCATCATCGCGACGACATCGTTGAAACATTATTTTTAAATTTATTTTTTGGCTCGAAACTGAAAACGATGCCACCGAAACTGGTTTCTGATGATGGTCGGTATGTGGTGATTCGGCCACTGGCGTATTGCAAAGAGTCGGACCTGGCTCAGTTTGCTGTGGATCGAGCCTATCCCATCATTCCCTGTCATCTGTGCGGATCGCAGCCGAATCTGAAGCGTGCTGAAATTAAAGCGATGATTGCGGATTGGGAAAAACGATACCCTGGCCGTGTTGATAATCTGGCTCGTGGTTTACAGAACGTGGTGCCATCGCACTTATTGGACACTGAGCTTTATCCGTTTGAGAGCCCGTCCCCGGACGAACTTTTGCAATTTCGACGGGATCATCCGTTGGATGATGCCTTCGATAGTCAGGAGGCTCTGGCGGAAGCGGATTTGAACCCATGGGTGACGCTTCCCGAAGACAGGAGTCAGATCATCCAGACCAGTGGCGCGACTGTCCAAACCCCATAAAGCATCACCAGCGATCCTGACAGGCGTCGGAAGGTGGCGCTTTTGAATGCAAAGCTTAAGTGTGCACTCAGATATCCTGCCCCCAGAATTGCCGGTAGCGTCCCAAGTCCGAAGAGAAACATTTGCGTTCCTGCTTGACCGGCGTGCGCAGTAGAGGCTGACCAGAGAAGATCTGAATACACAAGGCCACACGGGAGAAATCCCCAGGCAAGACCATATTTCAAGGCCTGATGCATTGAATTCGGAGTCGCCTTTGATCGGAGTTTTTGCACGATCGGTGTCACCACTCGATCACCGAGGCGCTCGAGTGTTTGGAGACCTCTCCACCAATCGCTGATCCAAAGTCCCATCAACACTAACATGAGGCCGGCGATGAGCCGAAAACCGATCGTGAAGATCTCATGATCTCCACGAAGCCATCCACCGAGGGTTCCAAAGGTGATCCCAAGCGCTGTATAAGACAACACTCGTCCAAGGGAAGCGCTTGAGATAAGGCTCCAAAATCGAAGACCCTGACGGTCCTTCTCTGGAATGGTCAGGCTAAATGCGGCGGTGATTCCTCCGCACATCACCAAGCAATGAGCAGAGCCAAAAAGACCAATCAGAAAGGCGGCGCCAGCACCAATGGGGTCAGTACAGAGTTGGTTAATCATGCTCGCGACGACGTTGACGTTCTTCTTCAATCGCTCGCTGATGCAGCTCGTCGTCATCATCGAACAAAATGTCCGATCCAGAACGTTCGAGATCATCGAATTGTTTACTTTTGACAGCCCAGTTAAATGCCCACAGTGCGATTGCCAGAAGGATCATGGACAGCGGGATGAGAGCGTAGATTGCGTTCATGAAATACGGTTCAGCCTTAATGCATTGGTGATCACAAACAGACTTGACGCCGACATACCGATCGCTGCAAGCCAAGGTGGCACCCAGCCACTCATCGCAAAGGGTACCGCGATCGCGTTATAGACTAAAACCCAAAATAGACTTTGCCGGATGACTTGTGTGGTCTTTTGTGCGGTCTCTCTGAGCTTGAGAACACTTTTCAGTTCCGGGGAGAGCAAAATGGCGCCGGCAGACAGTCTGGTGAGGTCGGCGGCTTGAGCAAACGTAATGCTACCGTTAGCCGCTGCCAGAACCGGTGAGTCGTTCAACCCATCTCCAACCATCACGGTTGATGCGGAAATATGTCTTAAGTGACGGAGTTTATCTTCAGGACGACATTGGGCGAGCGCATGATCGATCTGCAGGGATTGAGCAATCGCCTGGACGCGGTCTTCGCGATCTCCGCTTAAGATCGTTAGACGAATATTCATTGCCTGAAGTGCCTCGATGGTGTGTTTTGCGTCAGGGCGTAAGGCGTCATCCAGTGCAACACTGATCAATGCGCCTTCATCGGTTTCTAGGGTAATTTGTAACGCATGCTCGAACTCGGGATTCATTTCCTCCAGTGTGGATTGTCTCACCCGATATTGGGTGCCATTGAGAACACCAGACACGCCTTGACCTGCAAGATGTGTGATCTGTTGTAGCGGTGTGGGGACGATATCCTCAAAGGCTTTGGCGATTGGGTGAACTGTTCCTTGTTCGAGTCCACTGAGGATTGAGAGTGCTTGATCCATGTCGGTGGCGCCAAGCTGTTTAACGCCGAGTCGCTGGAAGCGACCTTCTGTCAGTGTCCCGGTTTTATCAAAGAACCAGTCATTTGATCGGGCAAACGCCAACAAATGTGTTGGATTTAGGAGAAGAATCCCCAATCGACGCAGACGTCTAATCGTCACGGTCCAAGCGGTTGGGATGGCTAGTGACAGTGCGCACGGACAGGTCACCACAAGAACAGACAGCGCATATTCAAACGCTTGTTCAGGATTCGTTGGCCACCAGAAGACGAAGGTGATGATTGACAGCGTCAGAACAGAGGCAATGAACCAGCGTATCAAGGGATCCATCCATCGGGCTTCTGGAAGTTCGACGGTCTCGGCTTGACGCGCCAGATGTTCGAGTCGTCCGAGAAAGGCATTTTTACCGACTCTCAAGACTTTGGCTTCGATCACACTCGATCCGTTGATGGAGCCTGCGAGGATCTCAGCATGACGCTCGACCACGATTGGTTCGAATTCCCCCGTCAGTGCTTGCGTGTCCACCGAGGCTCGATCTGAAATCAGTGTGAGATCAACAGGCGTTTGTTGGCCAGCTGCTAATTGGATCAGATCGCCGGGGCGTAACATCGAAACGGGTGTTTGTTCGAACTGGCCGTCGCCACAGGATTTGGCGAGTGTCATCGGCATCGGACGAGATTCCACTGGCGTATCTAACACCTGATGTCTGGCTTTGAGTTCCAAAAAGCGGCCGGTCAGTAGAAATAGGGTAAACATGGCAACTGAGTCAAAATAGACTTCACCCAGTTCAGAAATCGTCGCAATGATCGATGCGATCCATGCCAGCGAGAGTGCCAGTGCGACGGGAACATCCATGCCTAAATTTCGATGACGGAGATTACGCCAGGCTCCTACAAAGAAGGGTTGAGCCGCATAAAGCATGACTGGAATTGACATCACCAACGAAATCCAGCGTAAAAAGTGACGTTGGTCGGCATCAATGAACGAGGCTTCTCCCACATATAACGCGGTTGCTACCATCATGACTTGCATGGTGCCGAGGGCTGCGACACCAATGCGTTTGATCAATTGTCGTCGTTCTTTTTTGCGTGCTTGAAAAGCAGATTCATCAGTCAGGAGTGTCGCTGTATAGCCGAGACGGTCAATCTGCCCCAAGATACTGGCTAAGCTTGCAATCTGGGGATCCCAGCGAACAGTGAGTGTTTGCCGTCCAAGGTGTGCGTGACTCATGATCACCCCATCATTGGATTGAAGAACTCGCTCAAGCAACCAGGTGCAGGCCGCGCATCGGATTTGTGGAATCGACAGTTCGATTTCTAAATTTCCATCATCGAGAGCGATGGTGTGCTGTTCTAAAAATTCTGGGTGATCAAACAGCGACCAGTGAGTCTGTTGTTCGGGTTTCGGTGCCTTCGTCTCCCGGTAGTGATAAAACGAGCCCAGGCCTTGGGATTGGATCCAATCGACTGCGCCGGCACAACCATGACAGCATAGCGGTTGTTCTGTCTGATCAATGGTTCGCGTAATCATCTCGTGAGCAGGGCAGGCCCCGCCGCAATGAAAACACGATGGGTTGTCAGGGGGCAACGCGCAGCGGCTCTTGCAGCGGGAGGCGCACTCTGGCGGTGATACGCCATGAGTTATCTGGGGCGATCAATTCGAGATTTCGAGGACCGGGCGCCATCGAGGGGATGGAGGCGGTGTAAAATCCAGGCCTGATGGCGTCGAGCTGAAAGTTGATGTCGTTACGTGCCCGCGTCGGATGCCGGAAAGCTCCAGCGATGGTAGACACAGGCTCTGCTTGGCCGAAATCAATGGTGAATGACAGGTCTCCGGTGAGTTCATCCATGGTGAGCGACCCTGTAATTCCAAGCTCTTGTGCTTTTTCATCCCGCTCTAAATTTTCGTTATAGAGCACACCTTGGCGATAGTAGTCGTCGGTCACTAAGCCATCGTTGGTTTGAATGGCGACTCCGAGCATACTGAACCCAACGATGACCGATGCGGTAATCGGAACCAGAAACAGCCATGGCCAGGGTTCTTTGTACCAGGGATTGGGTTTGTTCATTTCCAACGATCAGGCCCTATAAATGTTGACTCGATTGTAACTTCATTAGCTGGCTGTTTGGCAGGCTCAATAATGAAGCTGATGGGTAGGCGGGGATTTGCCAGCATATCAGGTGGAATTTGTACTTGGTACACTTGGACGCGAGTTTGGCCGGGTGCGAGCTCAATGGTCGCAGGACCGATCAGGCGAGCACTGGGGTGACCTTGGAAGTTCACTTCATATTCTTCATTGAATGACGTTTTATTAAACACGGTGAGACTGTAAGTGTTTTCAATTTCCCCAGTTTTGGTTTCATGGAAGAGAGCGCCTCGATCGCGCGCCACTTTGGCTTCCAGCGTGCTGCGGTGTGTCAGTGCGTAACCAAAGGCTGCGCACATCGCCAGCATTGCCACACCATAGCCGATGAGTCGCGGTCGTAGCCAATGAGTTTGGCCGCCATCCAGTTCGTGCTCTGTCGCGTACCGAACGAGACCGCGGTCATAGTTCATCTTATCCATGATCGAATCACAGGCATCAATGCACAGTGCACATTGAATGCATTCGTATTGGAGACCATCGCGAATATCGATTCCCGTTGGGCAGACTTGGACGCATAAACCGCAGTCAACACAGTCGCCTTGAGTATTGGTGGATTCTGCACTTCGCTTACGGCTTCCGCGAGGTTCTCCACGTTCGGTGTCATAAGCGACAATGAGTGTGTCTTGGTCAAACATCACGGATTGAAAACGGGCATAAGGACACATGTGGATGCAAACTTTTTCGCGAAGATAGCCGGCGTTTGCGTAGGTCGCTATGGTAAATAATCCAATCCAGAGGTAAGCACCCATGGACGCCTGTCCCGTCCAGTGGTCGATCACGAGCTCACGCGCTGGGATAAAATAGGCAACGAATGTGAAACCGGTTGCCCAGGCCACACCAAGCCATAGCACTTGTTTGCTCAATTTTTTCCGAAATTTACTGGGTGTCATTGGGCCTTTATCGAGCTTGATCCGTGCGTTACGTTCTCCCTCGGTATAGCGTTCAATCGCCATGAAAATTTGCGTCCAAACCGTCTGGGGACAGGTATAGCCGCACCAGATACGGCCGCCAAATACAGTCACAAAAAACAGGCCGAATGCACAAATAATCAAGAGCCAGGACAATAACACCAGGTCCTGGGGCCAGAAGGTGGCATTGAAAACAAAGAATTGGCGATCCGGGAGGTTGAACCACACCATCTGACGATCGCCCCAGTTCAGCCATGGGAACAGGTAATACATAAACAGCATCACAAGTCCGGCGGTTAAGCGCACATTTTGAAAGAAGCCCGAGGTGCCGCGGGTATAGATCCCTTGTTTGGTTTGGTAAGCCGGGGTTTGCCGATGAGCAAGCCGCTCACCGGCATCGATGGGTCCCTCAACCGTTGGGATACGGTCGCTCATCGACTTATTGTTGACTGAGGCTGTAGACGTAGGCAGTCAGAAGATGAACCTTGTCTTCGCCCAATCGTGGCAGTTGTGCAGGCATCACACCTTGACGACCGTGACGAAGCGTCTGTTTGACTGATTCAAGCACGGTGAGGTTTGGTGCCTTATAGAGCCAGATGTCGTCAGTTAAATTCGGTGCTCCGAGCATTTGCATCCCTTCGCCGGTCGGCATATGACAGGCTGCACAGTAGGTTTGGAAGTGAGTTTGACCTTTGGCTGCGAGAGCCTCGTCATGCGCGCGGCCTGAGAGACTCACCACGTAGTGTGACGTTTCTTCAATCCCTGCATCACCTAAAATCCCCTGCCATGCTGGCATGTTTGCCATGCGACCGACGTTCAACGATTCCTTGATTTTTTCAGGTGAACCGCCGTAGAGCCATTCTTCATCGGTTAAGTTCGGGAAACCATAGGCGCCCTTGGCACCTGATCCATGACACACGGCACAGTTGTTGGCAAATAGGCGACCACCGACTTCGAGTGCTTTGGGATCTTGAGCCAGTGCTTCGATCGATTGCTGGCCAAAGGCTGCGAAGACCGGACCATATTTCACTTCAGCGGCTGCCATTTCTTCTTCCCATTGACCGGTCGATGACCAGTTAAGGATCCCTTGGAAGTTGCCGAGTCCTGGGTAGAGAACCAGATAACCGAGACCAAACACAATGGTTCCCAGAAACTTCAGGTACCACCAGCGTGGCAACGGATTGTCGTACTCTTCAATGCCATCGAATGCATGGCCGACAGTCTGTTCAGTCTCTTCTTTAAAGGGCTCAGATCGGCGAACAACCATCACCAGCCATAAACAACCAAAAATGACGAGCAAAGTAATGAAAGCTACCCAAATACTCCAGAAGGTTGGTAGTGAATCGTTAAACATCAGTGTTTATCTCCATTTGGTCTATCGACTGGGTCCTGATCCAAGATCGAGTTTGCCGCATCATCAAAACGTGTTTTGTTTTTTGGGTTGTATGCCCACCAGCCAATGCCGATAAACATCACCAACATGACGACACTTAATACTCCTAACCAGTCGTAATACGTCATCCTTATCGATCCTTCATGACCGTTCCGAGACCCTGTAGGTAGGCGACTAACGCCTCGATCTCAGTTTTGCCGCGAACAGTTTCACGTGCTGTTGCGATTTCGTCATCCGTATAGGGAACACCGAGTGTTTGCATCACGCGCATTTTGTCGGCGGTGTCATCACCGCTCAGTGTGTTCTGAAATAGCCATGGGAAAGATGGCATGTTGGATTCAGGAACAACATCGCGAGGGTTGTACATATGCGCACGATGCCAGTCATCGGAGTACTTGCCACCGAGGCGAGCAAGATCAGGTCCAGTGCGTTTTGAGCCCCAGAGGAACGGACGCTCCCAGACCGATTCACCGGCGACTGAGTAGTGGCCATAACGTTCTGTTTCTGCTCGGAAAGGACGTACCATTTGCGTATGACACACATGGCATCCTTCGCGGATATAAATATCACGGCCTTCAAGCTGGATCGCAGACCAGGGCTTCATTCCTTCAATCGGAGTTGTCGTTTTTGACATATGGAATAGCGGAACAATCTCCGCTAATCCGCCAAAGCTGATGACAACGACCACTAAGGCAGCAAGAACACCCAGACGCTTTTCAATGTATTCATGTGATTTCATCGCATTCTCCTTAGGCAGCTGCTGGCTCGGGTTCGCTCGTATCACGAATCGCGTCCTGATCCTTCGCATCATTCACGGTCATGTAAACGTTGTAGAGCATGATGACCATACCGAGCAGGAAGAATCCGCCGCCAATGACGCGGACCACATACCCTGGATAGCTCGCTTCCAAGCTATCGACGAAGCTATAGGTCAAGGTGCCATCGGGATTCACGGCCCGCCACATTAAGCCTTGCATGATTCCGTTTACCCACATTGCAGCGATGTAGAGCACTGTTCCGATTGTTGCGAGCCAGAAATGCAGATTAATCAGACGTGTTGAGTGCATCTGGGCGATCCCTAACACCTTCGGAATCAGGTGATACAACGATCCGATCGCAACCATGGCAACCCAGCCAAGGGCACCCGAATGCACATGTCCAATGGTCCAGTCGGTATTGTGGGACAGTGCGTTGACGGTTTTGATTGACATCATCGGTCCTTCAAAGGTTGACATCCCATAGAACGACAAGGACACCACCAGGAAGCGAAGAATTGGATCGGTTCGCAGTTTGTGCCACGCACCAGACAGTGTCATCACTCCATTGATCATGCCGCCCCAGCTCGGTGCCAGGAGCACAATCGACATCACCATGCCGACGGATTGCGCCCAATCCGGGAGCGCTGAATAGTGCAGGTGGTGAGCACCAGCCCACATGTAGGTAGCAATCAAAGCCCAGAAGTGAACAATCGACAAGCGGTACGAATAGACAGGACGCCCAGCTTGCTTTGGTACGAAGTAATACATCATGCCAAGGAAGCCTGCGGTCAGGAAGAAACCGACGGCATTATGGGCATACCACCACTGGATCATCGCATCCATGGCTCCGGACCAGACGTAATAACTCTTGGTAAAGCTGACCGGGTATTGCACGCTATTGACGATATGGAGCACGGCGATCACGAGAATGAAAGCACCGAAGAACCAGTTGGCGACATAGATGTGAGAGGTGTTTCTTTTCGCGATCGTGCCAAAGAACACGATGGCGTAGGAAATCCAAACCACCGCGATCAAAATATCAATCGGCCATTCCAATTCTGCATATTCGTGCGTAGTTGTCATTCCAAGCGGTAGGGTGATGGCGGCAAGGACAATCACCAAATTCCATCCCCAGAACGTAAAGCGAGCCAGATTCGGGAAGGCTAGGGTGGTGTGGCATGTTCGCTGGACCACGTAATACGAGGTTGCAAAGAGCGCGCATCCTCCGAAGGCAAAGATGACCGCATTGGTGTGAAGTGGACGCAGTCGCCCGAAGTGGGTCCATTCCGACGCCAGGAGTTCCGGCCAGACGAGCTGAGCGGCGATAAGAACTCCGACAGCCATTCCTACGATACCCCAGACGACGGCCATGATCGCGAAATGACGAATGGTTCTGTAGTCGTACGCAGGGTGTGCGACAGCGTGAGACATCCTGATCCTTCCTTTTATGACAAAAACATCTATAGTTAGTTTAAATAGTTATATGCGTATGTGGAAGCATTCGAAAGGATGAGAAGCTCAAAAAGGACGCTTATCATCAAAAAAATGCGACTTCACTACGTGTTGTGGTTATTATGACGGGAGTTGATAGTATAAAACGGTTATAAGCCGCTTTCTACAAATTTATATTTGAGTTATGTCAAGAAGCCGATAAATAAATGAAATTGCAACAGCTTCGGTATATCTGTGAAGTCGCTAATCACGACCTCAACGTTTCCGCTACCGCCCAAAGTCTCTTTACTTCTCAGCCTGGAATCTCCAAGCAGATCCGTTTGTTGGAGGAAGAGTTGGGTGTTGAAGTGTTTGCTCGGAATGGCAAGCATCTGGTGTCCATCACTCCAGCAGGCGAAGAAGTGCTGCGTGTCGCGAGTGAAATCTTGCACAAAGTCGATGCGATCAAGCAAATCTCTCAAGAGTTCTCTGACGAGACCAAAGGCGTGCTTTCGATTGCCACGACGCATACGCAAGCGCGATATGTACTGCCGCCGATCATCAATCAATTTATGCGAGAGTATCCAGAAGTCTCGTTACAGATGCAGCAAGGTACGCCCGCGCAGATCGCGGAAATGGCGGCCAGCGGGGACGTCGACTTTGCCATTGCAACTGAGGGTCTTGAGCATTTCTCGAATTTGCTCTTGATGCCTTGTTATCAATGGAATCGTGCCGTCATTGTTCCAAAAGACCATCCCTTGGCGAACATTGACGGACCATTGACGCTCGCTGAGCTTGCTCGGTATCCCATCGTGACCTACGTCTTTGGATTCACCGGTCGCTCGCGGCTCGATGAAGCGTTCGAGCACGAAGGATTGACTCCAAAGGTGGTGTTCACAGCCGCTGATGCTGACGTTATTAAAACCTATGTCCGCTTGGGTCTCGGCGTCGGCATTGTTGCTGATATGTCATACGATCCACAAACTGATGCGGACCTGGTGACAGTCAATGCGAGTCATCTGTTTAGCCCAAGCGTGACCTCTATTGCATTTCGTCGTGGCACGTTTTTGCGTGGATACATGTATCGATTTGTGAATTTGTTTGCGCCACACCTGTCGCGCGATGTGATTGGAAAGTTCCTCCGCAGCCAGGGCAGGGCTGAAGCGGAAAAAATCTTTGAATCGGTTGAAGTACCACTGCTTTGAGCACTGATCCCGCGGTCGATGTTCAGTGGATTGAACATCGGGGTTACCGGCATGCCATTCACCTTTGCGAAACCTCAGAAGGCACAGGTGACTTGGTGCTTTTGCATGGAGCGGGAGTCGCTTCTGAAGCGACTTGGTATCCCATGCTTCCTGAATTCAAGAGTTTTCGTCGAATTATTTGCCCTGACCTTCGTGGTATGGGCCGCTCTCATTCCCTCGACTTTATCGATCGTTCAGTGACCGTTGACGAGGTGGTTGACGATGTTCTCGCCATCTTGACTCATTACTCGATCAATCAGTGCCAGATGGTTGGATACAGTTTTGGTGGTTTGATTGCACTACTGGTCAATGCCGCCCGGCGTGAGCTGGTTTGCGACATGGTGTTGCTGGAGCCAGCCCTTCTCGAGCGGGCGTCCTTGGGTGCGCTGCGCGCCGTTCGCGCGCATTACGCAGACGCTGCGGCCGCGCTCTTGTCAAAAGACGATCCATCGATCGGTGTGAGGCAATTTCTGGATTTGATTGCACCTCATCGTTCGAAGCATCCACGCGTCGAGCGGATGACCGTTCAGCGTCTGGCCAGTCGTCCAGAAGGTCTGGCTTATGCTCTGATGGCGGTCAACGAGGCCGCTTGGCACATCGATCGGATGCAGTGCATCGAATGTGCCCCCTCGACGCTCAGTCTGATCGGTTCAAAAAGTATCGATGAAGCGCATGAATTCCATCAAATCCTGGCAGCGAGCCGAGGCAACTGGCACTACCAGTCAGTGATGGGGGTCGACCATGCGTTGCCCTATCAAAAACCGGGTTTGTGCGCGCGCCTGATCGTGGAACATTTGAGGCCTTAACGAGCCTGTTTTCGTTTTCCCGTGACTTGTAAGATGCGTGCGCTGATCTCTTCGACCGACCGCTCAGTGGTGGATAAGAACGGGATGGCATGTCGACGATACAATGCTTCGACTTCATTCACTTCATATTGGCATTGTTTCAGTGACGCATAACGCGAGTCGGGTCGGCGCATTTCCCGAATGGCCTGAAGTCGCTCGGGATCAATGGTTAAGCCAAAGAGCTTGGCTTTGTGTTTTCGCAAGGTATCCGGCAAGTGATCATCATCGAGATCGTCCTCGGTTAAGGGGTAGTTGGCGACTTTTAGACCGTATTGCATCGCCAAATACAGACTGGTTGGCGTTTTCCCGGAGCGAGAGACTCCGATGAGAATCAGATCGGCCTGATCGTAGTAACGAATTCGAGCACCATCATCATTGTCGAGTGCAAAATTGATGGCGTCGATGCGTCGCGCGTATTGGCCATCGGGAGCGACCGCGTGACTCATGCCGACGGAATAGCTCGAGCCTTGGCCAAGCTCTCTTTCTAGTGGTTTTAAAAACGTCTGAAAAATATCCACCAAAAATCCGTTGCAGTTGGCGAGTACATCTCGCACTTCTTGATTCACGATGGTGTCAAAAACGATCGGTGTGATCTGATGTTCCTGGCCGGCTGCGTTAATTTCGGCAACCGCTTTCTTCGCTTTTTCGACACTGTCGATGTAGGGCAATGTGGTTTTATCGAAGGAGACAGAATCAAATTGACTCAATAGCGCCTGACCAAGCCCTTCAGCAGTCAAACCTGTTCCATCGGAAATAAAGAATACTGGACGAATTTCTGAGGGCATATTTGGTTCCAAATCATTTATACTAGTTCGCTTTATCGATGACCGTTTGTCGTTACTTGGTGCAGTGCAAGGAAGCGAGTTCAAGTTTAGTCTGCGACAGCGGTTTCTAAGACACAATACGGAAGGGGATTCCTTTTGGACAACTATATCCTTTGGTTTAATGAGCTTGGCATGAACGATGTCGAGCGCGTTGGCGGCAAAAACGCATCACTTGGTGAAATGATTTCCAATCTGGCTGGAGCTGGGGTGAGTGTTCCCAACGGATTTGCAACAACAGCGCATGCGTATCGCGAATTTCTGGCTCACGAAAACCTGGCTGACCGCATCAATCAGGCATTAGCTGTGTTAGATGTCGACGATGTGAACGCATTGGCAAAGACGGGGGCTGAGATTCGGTCATGGATTATCAACACACCGTTTCAACCTGCGCTTGACCAAGCGATTGAAGCTGCCTTTGCGATGATGATCGCAGATAACCCTTCGATGAAGGTTGCTGTGCGGTCGTCGGCAACCGCTGAGGATTTGCCAGACGCCTCCTTTGCCGGACAACAGGAAACCTTCCTGAATATCTCAGGAATCGAGAATGTGAAGCACGCGATCAAGGAAGTGTTTGCATCTTTATTTAACGATCGTGCAATTTCCTACCGTGTGCATCAGGGCTTCGCTCATGAATTGGTGGCGCTATCTGCCGGGATCCAACGGATGGTTCGTTCCGAGACGGGTGCAGCCGGAGTGATGTTCACCATGGACACGGAGAGTGGATTCCGCGATGTGGTCTTTGTCACAGCAGCTTATGGTCTAGGTGAAACAGTCGTTCAAGGAGCGGTGAACCCAGACGAATTTTATGTCCACAAACCCACCCTTGAAGCGGATCGCCCGGCGATTTTGCGAAGAACGCGTGGTTCGAAATTAATCAAGATGGTCTATGCAGATTCGTCCAAGCCCGGCCGGTCAGTGGAGACGGTCGATGTCGATCCGACAGAGCGTCGCGAATTTTGTGTGACCGATGCAGAAGTCGAGGCCTTGGCGCGGCAGGCGCTCACCATTGAGAAGCATTACGGCCGACCGATGGATATTGAGTGGGCACGAGACGGGGATGACGGTCAGCTCTACATCGTTCAGGCGCGTCCTGAAACTGTCCAGAGTCAACAAGACGGCCGTCAGATGGAACGCTTTGTGTTGAAAGAAAAGAGCGACGTCTTAGCCCAGGGTCGTGCGATCGGTCAGAAAATCGGCCGCGGAACAGTCCGTTTGGTGAAAGATATCTCGCGGATGGACGAAGTTCAGCCAGGCGATGTGTTGGTCACCGATATGACAGACCCTGATTGGGAACCTGTGATGAAACGCGCTTCTGCCATTGTGACCAATCGTGGAGGTCGCACCTGTCATGCAGCAATCATTGCCCGAGAATTGGGAATTCCCGCTGTGGTGGGTTGTGGTGATGCAACTGAGCTTTTGGAGGCTGGTATTGATGTCACAGTGAGTTGTGCAGAGGGAGATACCGGTCATATTTATGCGGGAATACTCGATTTTGATCACCGCGTGACGAGTGTCGATGCGATGCCGGCCCTGCCATTCAAGATTATGATGAACGTCGGCAACCCCGATCGTGCCTTTGATTTCCAGCGATTACCGCATGCAGGCATCGGTTTAGCGCGACTCGAATTCATCATCAATCGCATGATTGGAGTCCACCCTCGTGCGTTAATGGATTACGACACGCTGCCTGCTGATCTGAAAGAAGAGATTGCCGAGCGGATTGGCGGATATGCGAGTCCCACTGACTTCTACGTTGAGAAATTGGTCGAAGGGATTGCGACACTCGGCGCGTCCTTTGCGCCTGAGCGAGTCATCGTTCGGTTATCCGATTTCAAATCCAACGAGTATCGGAATTTGATCGGCGGACCGCTTTATGAGCCTGAAGAAGAAAATCCGATGCTCGGTTTCCGTGGTGCGTCTCGATATATTTCTGAATCATTCAGGCCTTGCTTTGAGTTCGAGTGCCGTGCGCTGAAAAAAGTCCGTGATGAAATGGGGCTGACCAACGTCGCGATCATGGTCCCGTTTGTTCGGACGCTCGAGGAAGCGGCTGCGGTCATTGAGCTGTTAAAGCAAAATGGTCTTGAGCGTGGACAGAATGGTCTGGAAGTCATCATGATGTGTGAACTTCCCTCCAATGCTGTCTTGGCTGATGAATTCCTCGAATACTTTGACGGTTTCTCAATTGGATCGAACGACTTGACGCAGCTAACCTTGGGTCTTGATCGGGATTCTGGAATTATCGCTGAGGCCTTTGATGAGCGAAATCCCGCAGTGAAATTCCTCTTGTCGCGTGCCATTGCGGCTTGTAACAAAGCGGGTAAATACATCGGGATTTGTGGCCAGGGACCGTCTGATCATCCAGACCTCGCCTTCTGGCTGATGGAGCAAGGCATCGACTCGGTCTCGCTGAATCCGGACACAGTCCTTGAGACTTGGTTCTTTTTGGCTGACGCTCGCGATAACAAATCATGAAGTCGACGCCAGATCTTTGCGATGTCTATGAGGGTGGAATTTCCGTCCTTGATCCCATGTTCACTAACTTCGGTGGTCGTGAACGGTTCTATGGCGAGGCCGTGACTGTCAAATGCTTTGAGGACAATTCGACAGTCAAAGAGTTGGCTGGGACTGCTGGTAAGGGTCGTGTGATGGTCGTCGATGGCGGTGGATCACTGCGTCGAGCGCTGCTTGGTGACATGATCGGAGCCAAGGCACTTGCCAATGGATGGGCTGGATTTGTCATTTATGGGGCAATCCGCGATGTGGATGAATTGGGAGCGATGGATCTCGGTGTTCAGGCTCTTGCGACGCATCCGATGAAAACCGAGAAAAAAGGCATTGGTGATCTGGACGTTCCAGTGACCTTTGCGGGTGTGACCATCCATCCCGGCGATTTTGTTGCCTGCGACAATAACGGGATCGTTGTGTCCCCGGTGGCGCTTGAGGTCTAGAAAATCTTGAGGCGTAAAAAAACCCCGGCATCGAGAGATCCCGGGGTTTTTTCTTGGATCGGTGTTAAGCGATCTCTGTCACAGGAATGTTGGCTTCCTTCGCTTTTGCCTGGAACTCGGCAATTTGATGGAAGTTCATGTAACGGTAGATGTTGTCAGCCATCGAGTCGATCTCTTTGGCATACTCCATGTACTCGGCAACCGTCGGTAGCCGACCAATGATCGATGCGACCGCTGCAAGCTCAGCACTGGCTAAGTAGACGTTAGCGCCATTTCCCAAACGATTAGGGAAGTTACGTGTGGATGTGGAGACCACCGTTGCATGATCGGCAACACGGGCCTGATTTCCCATACACAGTGAACACCCTGGCATTTCTGTCCGAGCGCCAGCCTTCCCGTAGATGGCGTAGTAGCCTTCATCCATCAACTGGTGCTCATCCATCCGAGTTGGAGGGGCGATCCACAAGCGTGTTGGAATCGATCCGACTTTCTTTAACAGCTCACCGGCTGCACGATAGTGACCGATGTTGGTCATGCACGAACCGATAAAGACCTCATCAATGGCTGTTCCCTGAACTTCAGACAATGGCTTGACGTCATCGGGATCATTCGGGCATGCCAGTAAAGGCTCTTGAATATCGTTGAGATCGATTTCGATGACTTCCGCGTATTCCGCATCGGCATCGGCTTCCATCAACTCTGGATTGTTGAGCCAAGCTTCCATCGCTTGGATGCGACGTGCGATCGTCCGAGGATCGCCATAGCCGTCAGCGATCATCCATTTCAACAACGTGATGTTGGACTCGAGGTATTCACGAATCGGTGCCTCATCGAGTTTGATCGTACAACCACCGGCGGAACGCTCAGCTGATGCATCGGATAATTCAAAGGCTTGCTCGACAGTGAGGGTTGGTAACCCTTCAATTTCTAAGATGCGTCCAGAGAAGCAGTTTTTCTTGCCTTCTTTACCGACAGTGAGCAATCCACGCTGAATGGCAGCATAAGGAATGGCGTTGACTAGATCACGCAGTGTGATTCCTGGTTGCATTTTGCCTTTGAACCGAACCAAGACGGATTCAGGCATATCAAGAGGCATCACACCAGTTGCGGCCGCAAATGCCACTAAGCCTGATCCACCTGGAAAGGAAATGCCAATCGGGAATCGGGTGTGCGAGTCGCCGCCTGTTCCGACCGTATCGGGAAGCAACATGCGGTTCAACCAGGAGTGGATGATGCCGTCGCCGGGACGCAATGAGACACCACCCCGATTCATGATGAAGTCTGGAAGCGTGTGTTGTGTTTCCACATCAACAGGCTTTGGGTAGGCTGCAGTGTGACAGAAGGACTGCATGGTCAGATCCGCTTGGAATCCAAGACAGGCCAGTTCTTTGAGTTCGTCGCGCGTCATCGGGCCTGTGGTGTCTTGCGAACCCACAGTCGTCATGCGTGGCTCACAGTAGGTTCCAGCGCGAACACCATCAACGCCACAGGCCTTGCCGACCATCTTCTGTGCAAGTGTAAAGCCCTTGGTCGATTCAACCGGTGCTGTTGGTGTTCTGAACAGATCAGCAGTGCCAAGACCCAGTGCTTCGCGCGCACGGGTAGTCAGTCCACGACCCACAATTAATGGAATGCGTCCGCCAGCGCGCACTTCATCCAGAATCACGTCGCTCTTCAGTGCGAAGTTTGCGAGTGTCAAGCCTTGCTCGTTCTGAATCACGCCCTCGTAAGGCTTGATGACGATCACATCGCCGGTGTTCATTTGAGTGACGTCGCACTCAATCGGCAGTGCGCCGGCATCTTCCATGGTATTAAAGAAAATAGGAGCGATCTTGCCGCCAATACACACTCCGCCTGAGCGCTTGTTGGGAACAAAGGGGATGTCATGGCCCATGTGCCACAGCACTGAGTTTGTCGCGGATTTGCGCGATGAGCCTGTACCAACGACATCGCCCACATAAGCAATCGGATGTCCTTTGTCTTTTAAGGCTTCAATCGTTTCCAGCGGATTGTCCATACGCGCTTTCAGCATCGCTTGCGCATGCAATGGGATATCTGGACGACTCCAGGCATCGACTGCAGGTGACAGATCATCGGTGTTGGTTTCGCCTGGTACTTTGTAGACCGTGACTTTGATTTCGGCCGGTACGTCTGGCTTGTTGGTAAACCAGTCACCATGGGCCCAGGCTTCCATCACTTCCTGTGCCAGTACGTTGCCTGCTTGGCGCTTGTCTTCCACATCGTGGAAGGCGTCAAACATCAATAAGGTTTGCTTCAGTGCATCAGCGGCCGTTGGTCCGACTTCAGAATCATCGAGTAGGTCGACCAGTGGTGGGATATTATATCCGCCGAGCATGGTGCCGAGGAGGCGTGTTGCCTCGACTCGTGAGACGAGAGTGCAGGCCGTTTCGCCTTTCGCGACGTCGGTTAAGAATGCGGCTTTCACATAAGCAGCCTCGTCAACGCCCGCGGGAATGCGGTTGGTCAGTAGATCCAGCAGGAATGCATCTTCCCCAGCTGGTGGATTCTTCAGAAGCTCAACTAAGCCGGCGACTTGGTCAGCATTGAGCGGCTTTGGCACGATGCCTTCAGCGGCACGTTCTTCGACATGATTGCGATATTCTTCAAGCACAGTAATCGTCCTTGTTCAGGTTGAATTGAGCGCGGTGGGTGGATCCTTTTGGGACCCGGATCACGGCGCGCCGTAAGGCGAGCGAGAGTTTAGCAAAAAAACTGGGCAGCTTGCGTCCATACTTGGTCGCAGACTGCCCTGTTGGTTAATTTTCGATCGGGTAGGCCGGCAACGTGGCTTTGGTCATCTGGCGGAGGCACCGGATCACCTGACAACTGTAGCCGTATTCATTGTCATACCAAACATACACCACGCAACTGTTGTTCCCTGTTGCGATGGTGGCGAGGCCGTCAACGATTCCCGCTGCACGAGATCCCACGAAGTCAGAGCTCACCGCCTCAGGTGAGTTTGAGTAATCGATTTGTTTTTGTAGCTTGGAGTGAATCGCGACATGCCGGAGGTAGTCGTTGAGCTCGTCTTTTTCAACCGATTGATCGAGGTTGAGCTTGAGGATCGCCATCGACACATTGGGTGTTGGAACTCTGATCGCGTTTCCGGTGAGCTTACCTTTGAGTTGGGGCAATGCTTTCGCCACGGCTTTGGCCGCTCCGGTTTCAGTGATGACCATGTTGAGTGCGGCTGCTCGACCACGGCGATCGCCATTGTGGAAGTTGTCGATCAAGTTTTGATCGTTGGTGTAACTGTGAACCGTCTCCACGTGCCCATTTTGTACGCCGTATTTCTCATCAATGGCGGCAAGGACTGGCGTAATCGCATTGGTGGTGCAACTGGCGGCAGAAATGATGGCATCCGCATCAGTGATTTCGTGGTGATTCACTCCGTGCACGATATTTTTTAAATCACCTTTGCCCGGCGCCGTGAGCAGGACTCGACTCGCACCCTTGGATTGTAAGTGCTGAGAGAGGCCCTCGCGGTCTCGCCACTTGCCGGTGTTATCGACAACTAAGGCGTTGTCGATGTCGTAGGCTGTGTAATCCACTTCTGATGGGCTTGAGGCATAAATCACCTGAATCCGCTGACCGTTCGCAATGATCGCATTACTGTCATGGTCAACAGTAATGGTTCCGTCAAAGGACCCATGCACAGAGTCGCGACGGAGAAGGCTTGCCCGTTTCATCAGGTCATTCTCGCCATTTTTTCGAATGACAATCGCGCGCAGGCGAATGGCTTCTTTGGAGCCTGATTTTGCGATCAGTTCGCGTGCCAGGAGTCGGCCGATTCGACCGAAGCCGTACAAAACAATATCAGTTTTCTTGCCTGCCTCTGGCATGTCGCCCGTGGCACCCTTTAACTCATCCGCAACGTAGTCAGCGAGGCTTCGCCCGCTGCCGAAGCGACGATAGTTGACAGCCAGTTTCCCGAGATCCACGTGGCACGGATTGAGGTCAAGCTTTGCGGCTTCGAGCAAGACATCACGAGCCTCTTCGACAGACAGTTCTTCATTTTCGACCTGGCGCGCGAAGCGACAGCATTTGATGATGTTGATGACTGTTCGATTGTTCAGTAGTCGTCCAAAAATCGAGGTTTCGATTGCATTTTCGCGGAACAGCCGGCCAATGATCGGCATCATTTCTTCTGCTGCGGCGATCTTGTTGTTCCAGTCCTCCATGGACTCGTTCATCAGATCCAGTGACATAGTGAATTCTCCCTTTCGTTTGGTTTGAATTGTGAATGTGCGAGCGTGCAAAAATCAACTAAATTTGGATTAATGTTTAATTAATGACTAATATTTTTATTTCGGTCATTTTATAATTTTTCGCATTGCACGATTGTTTTTTAAAGCAAAGTCCTAACTCTTAGATATTCATCCACACGATTGATGGGATTTGCCAATGCAACCGCGCGTACTTACCCCATGTGTTGGGCTTTGTTCGACAACCTACGGTGATTCGGTCTGCCGGGGCTGCAAGCGGTTTGCGCATGAGATTGTGGACTGGAATCGATACGATGAAGCGCAAAAGATGGCGGTGATGAGCCGGATCACGCAGTTGATGATGGATGTGGTGAATCGCTATCTGCTGGTCATCGATGCCGATCAATTGCGACAGTCATTAGAGTCTCACGGACTTCGCTATCGAAAGGACCAACCACCTGAGTGTTGGGCCTATGACTTGTTTCGGCAAACCAAGGGACGCTTTGCCCGACTGGCTGATTTGGGGTTATCGAAGCTCCCTGAGATTGAATCACTCTCAAACCATGAGCTCTGGGAATGCCTGCACCATGAGTTCTTAACCATTTCAGAAGCCCACTACGAGCGTTATTTCCGGCAACCGTTAGCCTTCGACTGATCCATCGAGTCTTCGGGCGCCGAGTGCGGTATTCTATCGCGCCACAGGAGGTCCACGTGCAATATCCAACCATCGAATCAACACTTGGCAATACCCCGCTGGTCCGATTGCAGCGTCTGAACCAAGGGCTCGCACCCGAAGTGACCGTGCTTTGCAAAATGGAAGGGAATAACCCAGCCGGATCCGTCAAAGACCGGCCTGCGTTCTACATGATTCGTGGTGCTGCCGAGCGAGGCGAAATTCACCCCGGTGATCGTCTGATCGAGGCCACCAGCGGTAACACAGGCATTGCGCTGGCCATGGCTGGCGCCATTCTCGGGTACAGAATGACCTTGATCATGCCAGACAACCTGTCCGATGAGCGCAAACGCGCCATGACTGCCTATGGCGCGGAGTTGATTCTGGTGTCTGAAACACAAGGCATGGAAGGCGCTCGCGATCTGGCCTTAGAGATGGAGCGCGAGGGTCAGGGCCGCGTGTTGAATCAATTTGCCAATCCGGACTGCCCGCGTGCTCACTACGAAACCACAGGCCCTGAAATCTGGAGCGATACCCAAGGCGAGGTGACACACTTTGTTAGCGCAATGGGTACGACAGGAACGATCATGGGGGTGTCTCGGTACCTCAAAGAGCAGAACTCAGACGTGACTATTGTCGGTCTTCAACCAAGCGATGGGTCGAAAATCGCCGGGATCCGTCGCTGGCCAATTGCTTACCGGCCTGAAATTTTCGATCCCAAGCGCGTCGATCTGACCCTCGATATTGACCAGCATGAAGCAGAAGACATGGCTCGACAGTTGGCTGTCAATGAAGGGATTTTTTGCGGAGTCAGTGCCGGTGGAGCGGTCTCTGGAGCGCTCCGTGTGGCCCGAGAACTCGAGCGCGGTGTGGTGGTGTGCATCATTTGTGACCGAGGCGATCGTTACCTGTCGACCGACTTATTCCCACGATGAAGCAACGAACTCCAAAACGTGCCCCCCGTCGTAAGCAAACGCCGGATTTTCCGATTCGGGTAACGAAGCTATCTCATGAGGGTCGTGGGTTGGTTCGCTGGGGCGAACGAATGCTCTTTATCGATGGTGCACTTCCAGACGAATTAGTGTCCGTCCGGGTCACAAAGAAATCGTCAAAAACTGCTGAAGGAGTGGCCAAAGAGATCCTTGTGCCATCACCCGCCCGTGGCCAACCTGAATGCCCGCATGCTGCCGTGTGCGGCGGTTGTTCGTTACAACATCTGCCGCATCAGTCGCAAATCAACCATAAATCAAACACGCTCGACGAGCTCATGACGCGCGAGGGAATTGCCCTCGATCAGGTGACACGACTCCCGCCATTGTTAGGCCCCACCCTTGGGTATCGTCGTCGCGCACGATTAGGCGTTCGTTGGGTTCATGCGAAAGGTCGCGTATTGGTCGGCTTTCGTGAGCGTGGGTCGAATTTCATTGCAGATATCGATGGCTGTCCGGTCCTGGATCCGCGCATCGGTCAATCACTGGATCAGCTGGAAACAACCATTGCAGCGTTGTCTGCACCTGATCGCATTCCCCAAGTGGAAGTGGCCGCCGGTGACGATACTGTGGCGGTGGTCGTTCGGCATCTTGAGCCATTGTCTGCAGCCGACCTCGAACAATGGATTCATTTAGCGAAGAGCACTGGCTGGCACGTCTATTTGCAGCCGAAAGGACCGGATACTGTTGCCCGTTTATGGCCAGCCGATGGTCCTGAGCGTTTAACGTACCGAATTGGCGAGTTTGGTTTGGAGTACCAATTTGCGGTCACCGATTTTACGCAAATCAATGCAGCGATGAATCGAGCGATGATGATGCAAGCCATGGAGCTTTTGGACTTGCAAGGCTCAGAACGAGTGCTCGATCTGTTTTGTGGGCTAGGTAATTTTACTCTAGCGGCAGCAACTCGCAGTCGCGAGGTCGTCGGCGTTGAGGTGTCAGAAACGATGGTTCATCGTGTGTTGCAAAACGCTCGTCACAATTCTTTGGATAATATTCAGGCAGTCGCATTTGATTTAACCAAGTCGATTGCTGAGCAAAGTTGGGCGAAGGAGCCTTGGGATACATTGATTGTGGATCCTCCGCGATCTGGCGCCAAAGAAGTGCTTGAAGAACTACCACTGAAAAACATTCAGCGCGTGTTGTATGTATCGTGTAACCCGGCGACGCTCGCCCGAGATGCAAAACTGTTGATTGAACGTGGTTTCAAGATGACCCATTTAGGGATGATGGATATGTTCCCACACACCGCACACATGGAATCGATGGCGCTTTTTGTACAGCGAGGGGCGCGTGGTTAAGGCGCGTGAAATTCATCCGATTCAATTGGACTCGGATTTATCGCTCGAAAACTGGGCTGAACGCTTCGCCAGGCAAGCCCATCTCGAGACCAGTGCCAAACTGAGTCAAGCCATTCAGCTGATCGAAGAGCTCGAGCTCAAGGATGAAGCTGCCAAAGACTGGCGAGGGCCTGATGCGCATCGGTTTGGCCTTGAGATGGCGGATATTCTGTCGACGATGCCAATCGATGAAGATGCCTTGGTTGCTGCACTGTTGTATCGCTCGGTCCGGATTGGTCGATTGCAACTGCGTGATGTCCGGGAGGCTTTTGGCAAGACGGTCGCAAAGTTGATTGAGGGTGTTCAGCAAATGGCGATTATCAGCCAAACGCGGCAGGATGCGCCTCAACAATTCTTAGGCGCCGCTGAACATCAAGCAGACGCCGTTCGCCGAATGCTGGTAGCGGTCATTGATGATGTCCGCGTGGCACTGATTAAGCTGGCTGAACGAACCGCCGCCATTCGCGCCGTAAAGTCGGCTGATAAGGCCAGACGACTCAAAGTCGCTCGTGAAGTCTCTGACGTCTACGCGCCGTTGGCACATCGTCTTGGGATCGGTCATTTAAAGTGGGAATTGGAAGACCTGTCCTTTCGGTATCTCGAAGAGGGCGCTTATAAACAAATCGCGCAATCGCTGGCTGAGCGTCGGGAAGATCGCGAGCGTTACATCGAGCAGTTGGTGGACTCGATTCAGGAGATTTTGGCTGGACAGCAGATTCGTTCAGATTTGACTTGGCGAGCCAAACATATCTTCTCAATTTGGCGAAAAATGCAGCGTAAACAAGTCGATTTTTCGCAAATTTATGATGTTCGGGCGATTCGTATCCTGGTGGATTCTGTGCGTGATTGCTACGCCGCCCTGGGTCTCGTGCACGGTGCTTTTAAAAGCATCCCGCATGAGTTTGATGATTATATCGCATCGCCAAAGCCGAACGGTTATCGCTCGCTGCATACCGCAGTGATCGGGCCACAAGGCAAAGTTGTTGAAGTGCAAATCCGAACGCACCAAATGCATGATGAAGCTGAATATGGTGTCTGCGCCCATTACAAATACAAGGGGACTGACACCGATATTAGCGGCGAAGCCTATGAAGAAAAAATCGCTTGGCTGCGACAGGTACTCGATTGGCACGATGATGTGGGTGACCTGCGTGAGCTTTCCGATGCGCTGCGTCAGGATGTGTTGGAAGACCGGATTTACGTGTTCACCCGCGATGGTCATGTGATCGATCTTCCAGCCGGATCGACCCCCTTGGACTTTGCTTATAAAGTGCATACCGAGATCGGCCATTCCTGTCGGGGCGCGAAGGTGAATCGGAAAATTGTGCCTTTGACCTACCGTTTAAAGGTGGGCGACCAGGTCGATATTCTTCGACAAACAGAGGCACGCCCGAGCCGAGACTGGCTGAACCAAAATCTGGGTTATCTCAAAACATCGCGAGCTCGTGCAAAAGTCCAGGCTTGGTTCAAACAGCTCGATCGCGACCAAAATGTGTCGGCAGGGAAGCAATTGATTGATGCTGAGATCAAACGCTTGGCGCTTGGTTCGTTTGATTTGCGATCGGTCGCTGAATCACTCAATTTACAGGCCGCCGAAGATCTCTATGCCGCTGTTGGAGCGGGTGATGTTCGCGTCTCTCAGGTCGTGGGCGCCGTCAGTCGCCTGTCGGGTGTAACGCAACGAGAGTTGGATTTAGAGCCACGTCAGGCCTCCCCTCAGGAACGGACCGATGGCATCCAGATTCGTGGCGTGGGTCAGTTATTGACGCAAATCGCGACCTGCTGCCATCCTGTCCCTGGCGATATGATCGTCGGTTTCATCACCAAAAACCGCGGTGTCAGCATTCATCGCGATGATTGTGGGAACGCGTTATCTCTCGAGGAAGAACATCCAGAGCGAATGATTGAAGTCTCTTGGGGTGAAACTCAGGTTGAAACCTATCCCGTTGAGATTGAAGTCAGCGCTTACGATCGGCAAGGATTGTTGCGCGATGTGACCTCGATTTTAGCGAATGAGCGAGTGAATGTGACGGGCATGTCGACACAAACCGACGCAACCGATCATACGGCTCGGCTGCAACTCTCCATCGAGGTCGATGGACTGTCGCAATTGTCGCAAGTCCTTGATCGCGTGCAACAGATTCACAATGTGATTGCCGCTAAACGGATCCGTTCAGGATGAGCTATCAACTCAACGATCTTGTCCATTTAATGGCTTGTCTCAGACATACTGAGCACGGCTGTCCGTGGGATCGGGCACAGACTTATCAAAGTATCGTGCCTTTTACGTTGGAAGAAGCGTACGAAGTGGCTGATGTCATCGAGCGCGGTGCGCTTGATGAATTGCACGCCGAGCTGGGAGATTTACTGTTTCAGGTGATTTTCTATGCGCGTATCGCTGAAGAAGACGGGCGATTCACGCTGGATGATGTCATTCATGCCATCGTGTCTAAACTCTTGTCTCGTCATCCGCATGTATTTTCTGACGGAACCTTTGGGAGTTTCGGGAAGAGTGGCGGCGCGTCTGTTGAATCGATCAAGCACACCTGGGAAGCCAAAAAAGCAGAAGAACGTGCAACTCGCGGGCAACTGGATTTATTTGATGACGTTCCGCTTTCACTCCCCTCGTTAACTCGAGCCCAGAAAATCCAGAAACGCGCGACTCGAATTGGCTTTGATTGGCCAACCATTGATGGCGTTTTGGAGAAAGTCTCCGAGGAGCTCAGTGAGCTTGAGCGCGCCCGCAGTGCTCAAGATTCAGAGGCGGTGATTGAAGAATATGGTGATTTGCTCTTTACAATGGTCAGCCTTGCGAGGCATCTTGGTATCAACAGTGAGCAATCGCTTCGATTGGCCACACAAAAATTTGAATCCCGGATCAGTCAGGTCATTCGATTTGCTGAGTCTCAAGGGATCGACCTGACGATCGCAACCGACAACGAAAAAAATGGACTATGGGATCAGGCGAAAAGCGTCTGAGCCTTGAGATCATCCACGGGATTGGAAGTTATGGAATTGCATCCGTCATTACGCGACAACGTACGTCTATTAGGTGAGCAGCTCGGTCAGATCATGGTGACTGACCGCGGTGATTCGTTTCTCGAGCGCATCGAACGACTCCGCGGTCTCTCGAAATCTGTCCATCAAGGGGATGACGGTGCTCGTGATTTATTGATTCAAGAAGTCAGAAATCTCGGTGATGAAGAGTTAGTTTCTGTCGCCCGCGCATTCACCCAATTTCTCAATCTTGCCAATATCGCAGAGCAACACCACAGAGTCCGAAAAACACGGGGTGACTTTGAAGATAGCGATCCCTACCTTGATGATGCTGCGCTACCGAATCTATTGAATTCGATCTTGGTCCAGAATCAACCAGACGTGGTATTAGAAACGCTCTCGGAGATGCAAATCGACTTGGTGCTCACCGCCCATCCGACCGAATCGATGCGACGTACACTCATTCAAAAATACGAAAAAATTGCAGAGTGTTTGTCGGAATTTGATGGCGGGACACTCTCACCACGTCGCGATGCTCATATTAAACGTCGATTGAAGCGTTTGATCAGCGAGTGCTGGCATACCAATGACATGCGAGCAACCCGACCCTCTCCGATTGATGAGGCCAAGTGGGGCTTCGCCATGATTGAAAATTCACTCTGGCAAGCGGTTCCTGACTTTTTGCGAGAATTGAGTACGCAAGTCGCTATAACGACTGGCGAAGAGCTCCCTCCTTGGGTTGCTCCGGTGCGCTTCTGTTCATGGATGGGCGGTGATCGAGACGGTAACCCGAATGTGACTCATGAAGTCACTCGCGAGGTCTTGCTATTGGCCCGATGGGCTGCGGCTGATCTTTATGAGAGAGATCTGTCTGGATTGATTCAAGATCTCTCGATGTCTGATGCGACAGAAGCGGTCAGGAATTTAGCGGGCCCCAATGAAGTCGAGCCCTATCGTCGAATTCTCAAAGATTTACGCGAAGAAATGGTTGTGTTGCGTGCTGAGCTTGAGGCGACCTTACGTGGAGAAGCTGTTGATCGCTACAGCCGTGTTCGTGAGACGGCCGATCTATTTGATCCCATGCTTCTCATGTGGGAATCCTTGCATGCGCTCGGTATGGGTGAGATTGCTGATGGCTATTTGCTGGATACACTGAGACGGATCGCAACCTTCGGGATCGATTTAGTGACCCTCGATATTCGTCAGGAGTCCGGTCGACACGCCGATGCCATCGCTGAAATCACCGCGGCACTCGAACTTGGGGATTATCTCAGTTGGGACGAAGCGAAACGTTGCGACTTTTTGAAGCATGAATTGGCGAATCCAAGACCACTGATTCCCTATGAATTTGAACCATCCGAAACGGTCGCTGAAGTCTTAAATACTTGCAATGTGATCGCGGATGCCGATCCAGCGAGCCTCGGTAGTTATGTCATCTCGATGGCGCGTCAGCCGTCGGATGTACTGGCTGTGATGTTGTTACAAAAAGCGTGTGGTGTTGCACAACCCTTATCAGTGGCTCCGCTGTTTGAGACCTTGGACGATCTTGATCGTGCGCCTTCCGTCATCGACGCGTTACTGTCCGATCCATCCTATGTTGAAGCGATCGGTGGCGTGCAGCATGTGATGATTGGCTATTCTGATTCGGCCAAAGACGCAGGCACTCTCGCAGCCTCTTGGGCGCAATACAGAGCCCAAGATGAGCTGGCAACCATTGCGCGACGACATGGCGTGAAGCTAATTCTTTTTCATGGTCGTGGGGGAACGGCTGGTCGTGGAGGTGGGCCTGCACACCGAGCCATCCTGGCTCAACCACCGGGCTCGGTTGACAATGCCATCCGAGTGACAGAGCAGGGGGAAATGATTCGATGGAAGTTTGGCCTCCCCGATATTGCGGTGCAAACCCTGACCGCTTATGTGCAGTCGGTGTTAAAAGCGACACTCACCCCTGAACATCCGCCATGCGCTGAATTTGTTGCGGCGATGGATCAATTATCGACCGAGTCGGTCGCATCGTATCGAGCCATGGTTCGAGAGCATCCCAATTTTGTGGAGTACTTCAGACAAGTCACGCCCGAGGGTGCACTTGGGAAATTGCCCTTAGGCTCGAGACCTGCAAAGCGAAAAGCTGATGGTGGCATCGAGAGTTTGCGTGCCATCCCTTGGATTTTTGCGTGGATGCAGATTCGTTTGATGCTACCCGCTTGGCTCGGCTCGGATGATGCCCTGTGCAAAGCAATCGATCGTGGTCAGTTACCATTACTGAGGTCGATGTATGCCGAATGGCCTTTTTTTCAGGTGTATGTTGATATGCTGGAAATGGTGCTTGCCAAATCGGATCCAGACATTGCCGCACATTATGAAAAGGTGTTGTCTGGACGTGTGCAAGCGCTTGGTGAATGGACTCGTTCTCGCCTGTCGACAGTGATTCAGGCGATTGCCTCGATTAAGCAGGTCGCTGAGTTGTTGGAACGTGATCCAGCGATCGCTCGCTCCTTAGCAGTGAGACATCCCTACATGGAACCCTTGCATATCCTGCAAGCTGAATTGTTGCGGCGCGATCGTGAGTTGCCCGAACAACCCTTGGTTGAGAGAGCTTTGATGGCGTCTGTCGCCGGAATCGCCGCTGGCATGCGGAATACTGGGTAGTTGCACCATTAGATAACTTGCGCAAACACCTGAAATCCGGATAGGGTTTCTGATTATTTCAATAAGGAGTGCGATAGCACATGCGAGTCATATTGTTAGGCGCGCCTGGCGCAGGGAAAGGAACGCAAGCTCAATACATTTGCAAAGAGTTTGGAATTCCTCAGATTTCGACCGGAGATATGTTGCGAGCAGCGGTGAAAGCTGAGACCCCACTGGGGCTGGCTGCGAAAGAAGTGATGGATGCAGGACGATTGGTATCTGACGACATTATTATCGGTCTTGTCAAAGAGCGACTTGAGCAGCCTGACTGTGCCAATGGATGTTTGTTTGACGGATTTCCGCGGACGATCCCGCAAGCTGAAGCGCTTCGTGATTCTGGTGTGGACATCGATCACGTCGTCGAGGTGGCGGTTGATGATGAGGAAATCATCGAGCGCATGGCCGGTCGTCGGGTGCATTTAGCATCGGGTCGGACTTACCACATCATTTACAATCCACCGAAGAAAGATGGGTTTGATGATCAGACTGGTGAGCCGTTGATTCAGCGGGATGACGACCGTGAGTCTGTCGTTCGTGATCGGTTATCGGTTTACCACGAACAGACCGAGCCATTGATTCACTTTTACTCGTCATGGGCAAAAAATCATCCGGCAACAGCGCCTTCAATGAACCGTGTGCAAGGTGTCGGTCAGGTCGAAGAGATCCGAGACGAAATCTTTAGTGCCCTTCGAGGCGAATAATTGATGAGCCGAAAGCCTCGGCTACTTCTCTCAAGACAGGCGCTGGCAGATAACTACCAACGCCTGTCGTCATTTTCAGGCCAAGCGGAGTGCGCAGCCTCAATCAAAGCCAACGCCTACGGAGTCGGTATCGAGTTCGCTGCTCCTGTCTTATGGGAAGCTGGGTGTCGTACGTATTTTGTGGCCTATCTTGAAGAGGCCTTGGCACTGCGGTCCTTACTTCCTGATGCGGTGATTTATGCATTTCATGGATATACGCCGGATGAATTTTCAGTGGCCAGAGACAAAAACATTCGGCCTGTGATCAATACTTCTGACGAAGCAATGACTCAAGGTATCGCGAGCCTTCGTCCCGCATTGCACATCGATACTGGGATGCGACGGTTGGGGATTCCACACGATGAGTATGAAAGGCTGCCAGAGCTGATGGAGTGCTGTCAGCCATCACTCTTGATGAGCCATCTTGCCTCCGCAGACGAATCAGGCTCCTCGCAGAGTCAGCAGCAACTGGCTCAATTTGAGTCTGTGAGGGACGCATTAGGGTCAAGGTGTCCGCCCAGTTCACTGGCGAATACTGCTGGGATTTTGTTGGGTGAGAATTACCAATTTGATCTGGTTAGGCCAGGCATTGGGTTATACGGGGGATCACCCGACCCGATGGATCCCAAAGGATTTCAGCCAGTCGTGACATGGCAAGCGCAGATTCTTCAATTGCAGCAAGTCAAGCCAGGTGAAACAGTCGGCTATGGCGGATCATTTGTTGCCCAACATCAGATGCAACTGGCGACGATTGGTGTGGGTTATGCCGACGGCTATCAACGCGTGCTGAGTGGTCGTGGTGAAGTCGCCATTGACGGTGAGCGCTGCCCGGTTGTCGGCCGCGTCAGCATGGATCTTGTGACCATTGATGTCAGTCGTTTATCCGGACATCGGGTTGGAAGCTGGGTTGAGATCATGGGCCCAACAATTTCGATCGATACTCTGGCAACAAAAGCGAATACCATTGGTTATGAATTCTTAACGCGACTGGGCTCTCGCATGGAGCGGACTATTGTTTAGGCATCGTTGGTTGGTGATGGGCGAATACTGATGGATTGTTTGTACATCGATGCTTCACGTGATCGACTCTCTGTTGGATTCGTCTCTGGATCACTTTGGGTGACTCGTGAGCGAATCGAGGGTCGTCATGACGCAGTTTTACTGGAGTCGATTCGCGAACTCTGTGCTGAATGCAATCTTTCAGTGAGTGACATTAATCGATGCGTTGTGGTGAATGGACCAGGCAGTTTCACCGGTCTTCGTATCGCAGTGTCCTGTATTCATGCGCTGGACTTAGTGACTCCTTTGCAAGTGTTGCCTGTGGATCAACTCTCGTTACTCGCTGAGGCTGCTCAGTCGTCGCATGGGGCAATCTTGGATGCTCGGATGGATGAGGTATATGTGGGCTTGGATCGACAGGCTGATGGCACATTCGGGTCTCTGCAATTGAAACCAGTCAATGAACTTTCACCTGATGACACCTGGATTTGTCATCATGAGGAGCAAGACCGTTTTGCAGTAGAGCTCATCCCGGTGATTCCGAGCTTGCAAACCTTACGAGATCTGGCATCACAAATGGATTCCTCGCGATGGATTGATGGGCATCGACTGACCCCACGCTATGTGAGACAAACGGTCTCCTGGAAACCGTTAGCTGAACAACCCTCGAAACTTTATGACCATTGAGTATGCGTTTTTCCTGGCGTTGATTCAGGGGTTAACGGAATTTCTTCCGATCTCAAGTTCTGCGCATTTGATTTTACCGTCCGCGGTTCTTGGTTGGCCTGATCAAGGTCTCGCCTTTGATGTCGCGGTTCATTTTGGTTCATTGGGTGCGGTGATCGTCAGTCTGCGGATTGAAATCCAGCGCATTGCTACTGGGATGTTGGTTGATTGGGGGCGTCGCTATCGGCGACACGCGCGACTGGGTTGGTTGATCGGATTGGCAACGCTTCCTGCGGTCATCTCTGGTGTTTTGGCAAAGGATTGGATTGAGGGAACGCTCCGCAGCGAATTGGTGATTGCAGCTGCGACCATTGGCTTTGGTTTATTACTTTGGTGGGCGCATTATCAATCCGGACGTGGAGGCTTTGCGAGCATCGGAGTCAAAGAAGCTCTGTTCATCGGCCTCGCCCAGGCGTTAGCCTTAATTCCTGGAACATCACGCTCTGGGATCACCTTAACTGCAGGCTTATGGCTCGGTTTATCGCGGCGTATCGCTGCTAAGTTTTCATTTTTGCTATCGATCCCAATTATTTTGGGTGCTGCTTTATTGAAGACCAAGGATTTGCTTGACGCGACAGAACCGGTTGCCTGGGATGCGATCGGTATTGGTGTTCTGGTCAGCTTTTTGTCGGCCTATGTGTGTATTCGCTTATTTCTGTCCTGGATCGAGCGTTTGGGCTTGTTGCCATTTGTTGCCTACCGTTTGGCCTTGGGTTTGATTCTATTGGTTCTGATTCTCTAATATTGGTCCGAAGTCCGATAGCGCGCTCAAACGGCTGTCTTCGCATACAGTCTCCTCGCCAAACTTGAGGAGAATCTGATGCCCATTTCGATTGCTTGTATATCTCACCAACTTTTACTGCTTGAAGGCATTGAAGCTTCGGTGGCTGGGTCTGAGTTCGATGTATCACTCGTTCGATTCCAGGGCCGTCTAATGCTTGATGAGCTCGCGCTAGATCCTCCTCGACTGCTGTTGCTGGATGGTGGTTGCCCAAAGTTCAGCGCATTGGTTCTCGTCGATCGTTTGAAACGTGCCCTGCCTCAGGCGCACTTGATGGTGTATCTGAGATCGATTCGAGCGGTGGAATGTCAGTCACTCTTATCGATGGGCGTGATGGGCTTGGTCGATACCAGCGTCTCCGGTGTTGATCTCTTACAAGGAATGCGCAAAGTCGTTCGGCGTGATGTTCATTTGTCAGTGAAGGTTGCGCAAGCATTGGCATTAAGTCGGTTTTGTTCGGATAACCCCTTTGATCGATTGTCCGCACGAGAGCTTACGGTGTGTGAT
>QXYM01000026.1 GCA_009886945.1 Litorivicinus sp. | reverse complement strand
CATTGCGAACCCAATCGGCATGATCTGGAGTGGCGCGATGATGCTTGAGCACTTGGGAGAAGAGACCGCCGCCGCCGATATCATGACCGCGATTGAAGATGTCCTCACAACAGGCCCTAAAACCCCTGACATGAAAGGAGTGGCCAGTACCCAGGAGGTTGGAGCCGCGATTGCCAGTGCAATCGTCTAGGTTCTAGTCCGGCAGGTAATCTTCCTTCCAGCGAAGCACGACATTGAAGCTAACTGAAATGCGTGTTTCGTGCGACAGATTCGGATGAACCAGGTGATGCAGGAATGCAGGCCACATGAGTAATTGGCCAGGCGTCGGTTTGACCCGATATTCTGGATCGATCTGTCGATCACCTCGGATGGCGTTCATGTTTGCTTGTGGTCTTGGATCGAAAAAACTGATGCAGTTGGGTGTTCGATCATCGCGACCGGTGGGAAGCGTATCCTGCTCTGGGACCATCACATAATAGGTTCCACTGAGCCATGCGTGCGGATGATTGTGGAGATTGTGATAATCCCCCATACGATTAATGTTCGCCCAGGCTTGGATGGCAAAATCGAGGCTGTAATCAATGCCTGAGTGTTGGGCGTAATCAACAACCGCTCGTTGAACAGATTGTTTGAGCCACTGGACGACTGGATGCTGTTCGTCAAACAGATTCTCACTTCGGTAATCTGTTGTCATTTGAGCCTTCTGACGGTCCAGTGTTTCAATGTGATCGATCAAGATTGGGTTAGCCTGATCGTGACCTGGCAGCATGATTTCCATGAACTGCGTTGGCCAGAGATTGGTGAAGGTGGGTTGGGTCATTGATGCCGCCTCATTGATGGTTTAGTGTTTCAGGCTCTCGCGCGGTCCAGAGTGGTGAGTCGAGGATGTTCTTATGCTGGTTTGTCTGTGTCGCCTCATTGATTCCGACGACTTCACGACTGAAGAAGACCTCAAAACACGAATTCTTGAGGATGATTTCCAATGTGGTCAGTGTCAGATGCAGTACCTGATGCAGCAACCGTCAGCGAACCACAATTCACCAGAGTCTGAAGACTAGCAGTATTTTTCAGGTCCAATCCAGTTCGCATCCGAATAACGATCTCCGTGGCACCATCCGACTTCTAAAATCTCTTCGCATTGCTGAATTTGTTGCGCTGTTAAGGGTTCATTGGCGGCTCGAATGTGGGCTTCTAAATGATCGACTGACCGTGTTCCAGGGATGGTGATGATGTTTTGACTTTTTGAGAGCACCCAGCTGACAGCCAGTTGCGCGGTGGTCTTGCCCAGTGATTTAGCGTATTCCCTCAAAGGATCGACCGCTTCAATGTTCAATTCAAGGTTCGGACTTAAGAAACGTGGATTGGTTTTTAAAAACTGAAGATTGGGGATTTCATGTGATAAACGTGGTTTGTCGGTGAGGAGACTCCGGCCAACCGGCGAGAAAGCGACAAAGGTGGTGCCGAGTCGTTCGCATCGTGACAGAAGCCCAAGTTCTGGAGCTCGAGTCGCTAGGGAGTATTCCGATTGCACAGCGGCCACGGGCCCCACAGACCAGGCACGCTCGAGTGTCGTTGGTGCGATTTCCGATAAGCCAACATGCTTAATGAGGCCTTCTTCCTGAAAGCCCATCAAGGTTTCCATCACCTGTTCAATGGAATGTTCGCGATCGCGTCTGTGGATGTAGAACAGATCAACATAGTCCGTTCCCAGGCGACCAAGGCTTTTTTCGAGCTCGCGACGCAGATATCCAGGTTCGTTACAGAAAATGCGCTCTTTCGTCTCTGGATTGGTTCCTATCCCCGCTTTGGTTGCGATGAAGAATTCTTCGCGAGCACCTGGATGGGCTTGTAAGTAGTGTCCGATAAAGGTTTCTGAATTCCCGCGGCCATAAATATTGGCGGTATCAATATGATTGATCCCAACGTGTCTGGCTTTGTCCAAAATCGCGTGAGCTTGATCTTCAGTAACAGGGCCGTAGAAGTCGGCAAAAGACATCGCGCCAATACCAACGGCGCTTAGCTCAATGTGGGCCTGGGGAATCAATCGGTTTTGCATGATGTTCTCGTTATTTTGTGATTTGCAGCAAGTGTTATCGAGTTCGTTTGGCCAAGCAAGTATCTGCGATGGCTAACTCCCGCGGTAGGTAGAAAACCCATAGGGACTGAGGAGTAGTGGCACATGGTAGTGAGTATCCTCCGAGATCCCGAAGCGAATGGGAACAACGTCCAGAAATGGATAGTCAGGGAGCGCGGTTCCTTGTGCTCTTAAATAGTCACCGGCGTGAAACGTCAGTTCATAAATCCCAAATGGAACATCGTCACCGGCTAATAATTGTTCTGAAACCCGGCCGTCTGAGTTTGTTGTGAATACTCCAAGGTCTTTGGCATTTGGCTCAAGGCGCTTTAACGTGATTTGAAGCCCTTGGGCTGGAGTTCCCTTGGATGTGTCAAGGACATGTGTTGAGAGAGTCGTCATCAAAACCTCAGCTTAAATAATCTTGAATTAATTGGTTAGTTGGATGCGTTTTGAGTTTTTCAGCCAGATAATCGAGCAGTAGTTCAACCTTCAAAGCTCGACCTTTGCGCTCCGGCATCAGAGCCCGAATCCCCAAGTTTTGCGGTTCGAATTTTTGAAGCACAGGTTTCAGCGAAGCATCGCTGAGTGCGCCGGCGCAGGTCCAGATGGATTGTTGGACGAGACCTTTGCTGTTGATCGCCCAATCGGTCAGTACTTCACTCGAAGAGGCATCGAGGCCACCTGTGATCGCGATGGATTCGAGCTTGCCATTGATGAGAAATTGCCAACGGAATCGTGTGGACCCAGGGAAGCGGAGTAACAGGCAGGAGTGATTTTTCAGGTCGTAAGGGGTTTTGAGTTCAGCCGACCGATCTAAGTAGTCATCACTTCCTGCGGTGATTCTGTGATCGGGAACCAGTGGTCGCATGACCCAAGAAGAATCCGGCAAATATCCCTGCCGCAAAGCTAAATCGACTTTCTCTTCCACCAGATTCACCGCTCGGTCGGTGACATCCAGCCGAATATCAATGCTTGGGTACTCGTTTTTAAATTCACCTAAGATTGGTGCGATGACTGATCGACCCAAGGCATAGGGCGCTGAGATCTTAATCACTCCCTCGGGAGCTGCCTTCATGCGATCCAGTTCATTTTGACAATCTGCAAATTGATTCAGCACGGACTGACAGGTGCTGTAGTAGAGCTCGCCGGCTTCTGTTGGCCGGACAGACCGTGTGGTTCGGTGCAAAAGACGAACGCCTAATTTTTGTTCGAGCTTATGGATTCTTGAGCTCACAACGGCTGTTGAGATTCTTAAATCCCGACCAGCAGCTGAAAAACTTTCGAGGTCGACGACACGGCAGAACACGGTAATGTCATCGATCTCATACATTTCAGTTTGTCTCCAGCCAATGACCGAGGATGGCCCGTTCGTTCGGTGTCATTTGTGTCATGTTACCGATTGGCATGGCCTGTGAGGCCACCGATTGCGCATACACCTGAGCTTGATATTTTTTCACGTCCGCCAGCGTTTCCAGGATGACGCCTTTCGGTGGTGCAGTGAATCCAGCCATCGTGGGTTGAGCGGCATGGCAGCCGGCACAGTGTGTTGTCACAATGGTCTGTACTTCGCTGTCTGTGATGGCTTGGTTGGTATCAAGCGCGATTGCCTCAGGTTTGGCCCAGATGGCCAAGGTCAAGATCAATAACGAAGCGAGAGGCCATTGCCATTTCACTCGAAATCCGGTGGCTCCGGCATGTCCTGCATTGAAGTAGTCGCGGATCACGGCGCCGATTAAGACCACAAGCCCAACCAATATCCACAAGTCGTCACCCACGAAGGTCATGGGGTAGTGATTGGAAAGCATCATGAACAAGACCGGGAGGGTCAGGTAGTTGTTATGGGTGGACCGTTGCTTGGCTTGTTGACCAAGCAAAGGGTCAGGTGCCTCACCGCGTTGAAGGGAGGCGACGACTTTTTTCTGGTTAGGGATAATGATGAAAAATACATTGCCGGTCATCCAGGTCGCCACCATGGCACCTACGTGCAGCAATGCCGCGCGAGAACTGAACAGCTCGCTGTAGGCATAGGCTGAAAGAACCACTACTGCATAGACCAGCAGCCCTAATAGACCGAGGTTCTTGCCAATTGGGGTTTTGCAGAGGAAGTCATACAAGAACCAGCCCAGAGCGAGTGATCCGAGCGAGACCCCAATCGCTTGGGTGACGGACAAATCAGCGACTGACGAATCGATGAGAAAAGCCTGTGCGCCCCAGTAGTAGGTCACGACGAGTAGTGAAAA
>QXYM01000025.1 GCA_009886945.1 Litorivicinus sp. | reverse complement strand
TGGCGCCATTTTGCTAGCGGACCAAAGGCCATGCCACTGACTAAGATGGCGGTCATTGGAACAAAGACAGCATTAAAGAACGGGGGTCCCACGGAGACTTTTCCACCACCGACGGCATCAACCAGCAACGGGTAAAGCGTTCCTAACAACACGCTGACTGCCATGACTGTCAGAATCAGGTTATTGAACAACAGGAATGATTCGCGCGAAATCCAAGCAAATTCACCTGGCTCAGAGACCTTCGACGCCCGGATAGCGTAGAGAGTCAAAGACCCACCGATCACAACAATCAGGAATCCTAAGATGAATACCCCTCGTTCAGGATCATTAGCAAACGCATGAACCGACGTGAGCACACCTGAACGCACCAGGAATGTTCCCAATAGGGATAACGAGAATGCAGCAATGGCCAGCAGCAACGTCCAACTTCTGAAGAGGCCTCGCTTCTCAGTCACTGCCAATGAGTGCATGAGTGCAGTCGCCACTAACCAAGGAATTAATGATGCATTTTCAACGGGATCCCAGAACCACCAGCCACCCCAGCCAAGTTCGTAGTAGGCCCACCAACTCCCGAGCGCAATCCCAAGCGTGAGGAAGGCCCAAGCGATGGTTGTCCAAGGCCTAGACCATCGTGCCCAAGTGGCATCGAGCTTTCCGGAAATCAGTGACGCCATGGCAAACGCGAAGGCCACGGATAACCCCACGTAGCCCATGTAGAGCATCGGTGGGTGGAAGATCAGACCCGGATCCTGAAGTAACGGATTTAAATCGGCTCCATTGGCCGGTGAAAACGGCAAAATGCGAACAAATGGGTTACTGGTGAACAACATGAAGGCCAGAAAACCAACACTGATCATCCCCATGACTGATAGGACAAGCGCCGACATATGATCGGGAATTCCGCGACTGAATAAGGCCACCGCGACGCCCCAGAATGCCAGAATCAGGGCCCAAAGAAGTAAAGATCCCTCATGCGCACCCCAGACTGCACTCATTCGAAAATACCAAGGCAAGTCCAAATTTGAGTTATCAGCGACATATTTGACACTGAAATCGTGCGCTAAAAAGCCGTACATCAAGACCCCAAAGGACACCGCTAATGCCAGTCCTTGTAGGAGGGCTAAGGGTTTGGCGGTTGCGCAAAAACCTTGCTGATTACTCAGATAGCCATACAAAGGGAAGACCGCGAGGCAGATCGCAATCGCGAACGCGAGCACAAGGGCAAAATGCCCAATTTCTGGAATCATTGCTGCTGCCCTCCTTTCATCTGATCAAGTTTTCCCGATTGACGGAGCGCTTCAGTGACCTCCGGTGGCATGTAGTTCTCATCGTGCTTTGCCAGTACTTCACTGGCGACAAATTGGCCTTGATTGATTCGACCCTGCACTACAACCCCTTGGCCCTCTCGAAAGAGATCAGGAAGAATTCCTTCATAGGTCACACGCACCTGATGGTCAAAATCCGTCACATCAAAAGCGACTTTCAGACTTTGTGGATCACGGTCAACAGTCCCATCAGCCACCATCCCTCCAACACGAATCAGTTGCGCTGACGGCGCTTGGCCAGTCGCAATCTGGGTCGGTGTAAAAAACAGGTTAATGTTTTGGCTCAGTGCATACATCACCAAGCCGACGGCCACGCCCAACCCAGACACCAAGCCCAAAATAATCAACATGCGTTGTTTGCGTTTAGGATTCATGTGTTTCCTCACGTTCGAGTTGTCGCTTGACCAAGCGAATCGCTTGCCGATGCTGCCGCAGATTCACCCAAGTCAGACCACCAAGAATCAATAGGCCTAAGATATAAACAGGCCAGACATAGGCACCATGGGGTGCCATTGCTAAAAAAGCCATCAAAGATTCGAACTGGAACTCAAGCACGACCGACCAACTCCTTGACCCATGAGGCACGACGTTCGCGCCCAATGACGATCGCACGCATTGATCCCAAGACCAGATAAGCCGCAGCAATGTAATAGCCTAAAATATTCACTAATAACGGCATCCACATTGAGGCTGGCATCGTCGGTTTTTCAGTCAACTTCAAACTTGCTGGCTGGTGCAGCGTATTCCACCACTCCACCGAATATTTGATGATTGGTAGATTCACCACACCGACCAACACCAAGATGCCACAGGCTTTTCCTGCTTGATCTGGGTCTTGAATGGCTGCTCGCAATCCAATCAATCCGAGATAGAGAAAACCAAGAATGAGCATTGATGTCAGCCGCGCATCCCAGACCCAGTAAGTACCCCAGGTCGGCTTACCCCAAACCGCACCGCTCACCAAGGATAGAACCGTAAAGGCCAATCCTGTCACTGCGATTGCTTGCATGGCGACATCAGCTAACTTCATTTTCCAGACAAATAAAACCACCGCGCAGACAGCCATCGCGGCATACATCGCTTGAGCCAAGAACGCGACTGGAACATGGAGATAAATGATGCGGTAACTATTACCCTGCTGGTAATCAACAGGCGCGAACCCGAGACCCCAAAGGGAACCAACCACTAAGAGAATCAGCGCGAGCCAACCGCAAACCAGTTGCCAACGACCGGCGCGCTCGTAGAACCATCGCGGGGAACCCCACTGATGAAACCAACGCCAACTCATTAGTTAGAACCTCCTATATTCAATCGAATCGCCGCAGACACCGCGATCGGGACCAGTGTCGCCGCAACGAGACTGAATGCTCCCAGCAATGCCATTAAAGGCAGGATTTCAGAACCATCCGTGGCCCGGATTAACACCCCAGCAGCCAAGATCACCACCGGGACAAACAGTGGCATCATGACCAATACGCCAAGGATACCAGATCGTGATGATCCAAGGGTAAGGGCTGCGCCCAATCCAGAAAAACAAGTCAAGGCTGGGGTAGCGACCACCAGCGTCATTAATAACGCAATTAAGACATCAGTTGGCACTGACAGCATCAATCCAGCAATGGGTGTGATACAGATCAGCGGAACCACATGGAACAACCAATGCACAATTAATTTTAAACCGACGAGCCAAGCCAAGGGCCGGTCCAAAAATAACCACTGTTCGAGAACACCGTCGGAGAAATCTGACTGAAACAAATGCTCAGTGTTCAGTAAAAGCGCCAAAAGGGTCGCAACCCAGATCATGGCAGAACCAATGTCAGCGAGTAGCACGGAATCTGGCGAGAGCGCCAAAGGCACCATCGAAATCACCAGCATCAAAAACCACATGGGTTTGAAGATGTCGCCCGGACGCGCAGCAGCCAGCTTCAACTCTCGCGCGAGCATGCGTTTTTCAATCGACACGGCCAAGCTCCAAAGTCTCAAAGTTGAGCGATTGTGGTAGTTGGTGTGTGGTGAAAAGGCAGAGGCCACCTTGCGCGACATGCGCATTAATTTTCCGATCCAAAGTTTCAACCATTGTCACATCCAAGGCCGTGTAGGGTTCGTCGAGGATCCAGATGGGAGCCTCTGAGCACCAGAGTCTGGCAAGTGCACATCGGCGCCCCTGGCCTTGCGACAACTCTTTAACGAGTGAGTCGTGATAACCACGTAATCCCACATCGATTAATGCTTGTTTCACGACGGGCTCATCAAATCCGGTCAAAAACTTGAGATTATCGATGACCGTCAAGTCCCGCGAAACTTGAGGTTTGTGTCCAATGTAGAGCACTTGATGACGCCGTTCGCTTAGTGGTTCTTGGTCGATCGTAATTACACCATCTTGAACCTCGAAAAGGCCGGCAATCATTCTGAGAAGCGTTGTCTTTCCCGCACCGTTTGGTCCCGCCACACGCAAGATGTCACCAGACCTCAATGCAAACGACAAATTATGGAATAGCAAGCGATCATCACGCTCACAACTGACTTGTGAAATATTCAACGATACGGGTTCGAAAATCATGGCGAGAGTTTACCGGAAACTGAGTGTGGGACTAGGGGTTGACTCGTGTTAGTCTCCCAACGGCCTGTTCGTCAAGCACAACTCGCGTCCCGGTAGCTCAGTAGGATAGAGCGGCCGCCTCCTAAGCGGCAGGTCACAGGTTCGATTCCTGTTCGGGACACCA